>JAFIEC010000439.1 GCA_020832725.1 Paracoccaceae bacterium
AGATTGATAGTTTTTTCGAAGGAATTCTGAATAGCAGCGATGAAATCTATCTGCCCGAGAAGGCGAATGCAGGCATGTCGGTACTCGCGGAAATGCGAGCAATGATCGCTGGGATTTACGATTTTGCAGAAGACCCGACGAAAGCTGGGACGGATGCAGAGTTTGCAGCAACTTTGAAGAAGGTGCGTGAGCTGACACCGACCATGGAAAACGAGATCAACACAGTTGTTCTTTCATGCACGCGAGCGCGTTGGCAAGCGATGAATGCTCGTGATTTACCCCGCTCTTCATTTCATTGACTGCAGATTCTCAGGTGCCGAGCACCGCGAATGACCGGAACAAGGACTTCGTCCTGCATTTAAATTTCTCTATATATCACGACAACTTAGCCGAAAATTTCATGAACATGCGCCCAGCAGAGCACTAAGTCTAGCAAGCTGCCATTAACTATAATTCACTGCCATAAGGGTATATTATCATTTATTGATTGAAATATTGAGATATGTTGTTTATGTATTGATTGTGCGGGACACATCCCACAAAGCGCATCGCCGTGCTTCTTAAATGAAGCGGTCGTTGAGTCGGCTGGTATCCGACGCAACGACCTGACCATCGGCCCTACCGAGGAGGAGCCTCATGGCTATCAAAATTGATAGCACGCTTATCGACGCGTGCAAGACTGACGACTTGATCGTCCCCGAATTTTTCCCCGAATACCCCAGGCCAAACAAATCTCAGGATTTGCGTCACGCGTGTGCCGCAGCCGGCATTCCGATAGATTTCGTCTATCGGGTTATCGAGTCGCTTGATGAACACGCGGGCCGTCGCGAACTCGGTGACCTTGTCGCCGCGATCGACGATGCCGGTAGCCCGCTCAGCGTGATCGAGATGATGATCGACCATGATCTCATCCGCTTCATGCCCGGCCATGCCTTCGACGCCGCCCTGCCGGTCGAACGCGTAACCTGACCGGCTACGCTTCCTCTGAAGCAACCCATCTTTTCATTGAACGAAGCATTCCGTCCCTGATCGGGCGCGGTGTCGGCATGTGGTTGCCTGCACCGCAGCACCGATCGGAGCGACGGCACTAGCGAGGTAATCTCATGAACAACGTTATCGGAAGCGTTGCGAGCAGCGCACCTATCATCGAAACGGAATCTCAAAACGGTAATCTCCGCGTGATTGCCGTCCAAGGTGAGGGGTTTGATGCCCTCGCTAAGATTCCGGAATTCAAGCAGCCTGGCGTTTACGTATGCGTGGGGTCAAAAAATCAGCTTTATGTCGGATACAGCGGGAAGCTGATCGTGCGTACGCATCGCTTTGCTGCAACGCCCGAACGCCCACCGTTTCTGATGGCGATTGTCGGCAATAAGACGCCGCTCGAACCGTATAAAGCTTCCATGCTTGAGCGGATTGCACACCAAGCGCTGATGTCTGCGGGGCACAGTGTGGTCAACGAACGGGGCCCGTATGGGAAAGTGATCAATCCGGACGTGTATTCCACTCTGCAGAATGACTGGGCGTCAATCTTGCGACCGATCAGTCAGGTCGTGCCGGCCCTTGCATGTCCATGGATCGAACCGGATTACGCGAAGGTACCGAAGCCCCACCCCGAGGATGTCTATCTTGAACAGTTCCTCGCTGCCGAAAAGTGCGGAATCCGGGCCGAGATCAAGCGGGTGTATGGCGGATACGTCATCCTGCCAGGCAGCATGGTACGCCGTGACCCGGTCGATAGCGCGCGAGATGTCTGCCATATCACCCGTATCGAATCGCGTTACTGCGGCCTGCTCGTTCCCGATCATGGTGAGCTTCGTCTGACGCGACCCGTGTTTCGCCCCTCGCTGACTTCATGCTCGAAGCTCGTGTTCACCACGGGTGAGACCGCGATCTGGGAGCCGATCCGCGAGCAACTTCCCCCGTCTGCAGCGTGAACAGGAGATCGATCATGACCAATCAGAACCAGAAACCCGATCTCGACACCACGCAGGTGGACGAAATCGAGGACGATTTCGACGCCGATCAGATCGTCGACGATAACGATAGTCGCTCCGAGGTCGAAGAAGCACTCAAAGCGGCGTCGGACCATTGCTTCCCCGATGACGATGACGACCCCGACCAGGGCGGGGATGGGGGAACTGGCGAACCTCACAAGTCGTCTCAGTCGCTGATTGCCAACTGGGTTATCGATCATCAGCTGGGCCATCGCCTCAAGCCGATCCTCGATAAGAAGCCGCATTGCCTTCTGATCGAGCCGCCTGACGAAAGCTGGTGCGCTCCGCTATCGCGAGCGATCCGGAGCCGTATCCGCGATGGCTCACCGTTCAATCGGAATCGCGAGTACGCGATCACGCCTGATGATTGTCCGAGCCGTCGGCAGCACACTTACATTCGCGAAAAGGCGATCAGCAACCTATCTCGCGGCAATCCGCTCGTGCTCGTTTTCAACAATGCCCGCGCAAGCATCCCGCCGGAAGTCATGGGTATCATCGATGAGCATGTCCAGCTCTCCCCCCTGACGAATCTCGAAGCGATTGCCATCATTGAGGAAATGACCAAAACCTGCATCCCCTCCCCGGGCGAGGATCTGGTTTCGGGGCTCTCGCTTGAACAGATTTGCGGCGCAATCCGCATCAACGACAGGCCTAGCGCCATTATCAATCGGTTGAAAGCGATGCGTCGGATGGCGAGCCAAACCAAGGCGATCGCGGCACCACCGCTTGATGATCTCGTGGGGTATGGGGAGGCGAAGGAATGGGGACTGCGGCTTGCAAGGGAGATCAATCGGTATCGCAACTGCGAGATCGGGCTCTCTGATCTGCCCCGCGGTCTTCTCCTTTCGGGACCGCCAGGCTGCGGCAAGACGCTTTTTGCTCAGTCACTTGCCGTCACCTGCGCCGTGCCGATCGTCGTGACCAGCGTCGCGAGCTGGCTTCAGGCTGGCGATGGTCACCTGGGGGATGTGATGAACGAGGTGAAGCGCGTCTTCGATGATGCGCATCAAAAACCGAAACCCGCAATTCTCTTCCTCGACGAGTGCGACGCATTCACCGATCCCTCGAAAGCGCGGGACCGTACGAACTGGTGGAGCACATTGCGTGCGGGTGTGCTGACCGCGATCGATGGCGCATCGACGGAATCCGGCCTGATCATCGTCGGGGCATGCAATTACCCTGATCAAGTCGACGAAGCCCTTCGCAGGTCGGGCCGGCTCGATCGGCAGATCCGGATCCCGTTGCCTGATCCGGATTCACTCGCATCCATGCTCAAATCAGCACTCGGCGACAATCTGCCCGACGTCGACTATGATCGGTATGGCCAGCTGAGTGTCGGATCTACTGGCGCCGATATCGCACGATATGTTCGCGAGATTCATGCCCGTGCTCGTGATCATGGTCGACTGGTCAGCGAGGATGATGTCGCAGCGGTGCTTTCGCCCCCGGATAACCGGCCAGAAGAGCTCCTGCATCGGATCGCCATCCATGAGTCAGGGCACGCGATCGTGGCCCATCGCCTCGGTCGCACTGTCCGATCGCTGAGC
>JAFIEC010000450.1 GCA_020832725.1 Paracoccaceae bacterium
CACCCTTACTTCCATTCTGGAAAGGTCTGCAAGTCTCAGCATTTCGGTACCTGCCATCTGTTGGGTACCCACCACTCTTTCTCCTTTTTCAACCAACAGTTTGGAAACTATACCATTTACAGGAGAATAAACATTGGTCAATCGAAGATTTTCTGAGGCTTCATCAACGGTTGCTTGTGATGATTTCACGATAAATTCTGCGGCTAAAACTGATTGTTGAGCTGCATCAAGGTCATTTTTGGCTGTTTGAAAATTAGCCTGAGTCTGTTCCCAATCTGCGTCAGAAATTACCTTGTCTTGATATAGTTTCTCATTTCGTTTGAAATCCAAATCTGCCCTTAGGAATTGGGCTTCCGCCCTTTTCAAATTAGCGTTAGATTGTGCAAGATTTGCTTTGTTTTGATTCAGGTTGGCCCTTGCCCTATCCAAAGCTGAAATGAAATTATCAGGTCTGATTTTTACCAAGAGATTGCCCACTTTCACCGAATCACCTTCAATCACATTCAATTCTATGATTTCCCCGGCTACATCCGGGCTAAGCTTCACCTCAATCTCTGGTTCAATTATCCCTGAAGCACTTACTTTTTCAGTAATAGAAGTTTTTTTAGCTTTGGCAGTTTCAACACTGATTTCTTTTTCTCCACCGATCCAGCCTGCTGATCTGCCTATGATTGCAAAAAGGATGATTGCACCCAGTACACCTAAAAGGATATAAATCGTTTTATTAGATTTTTTCTTAGCCATTATGTTTTGCCTTTATTATAATTTGAGTGGATTTCCTAAGTAAAAGTCAAGCACCTTGACCCTGAAAATGTAGGTGTATTTGGCAGTCACCAAATCAGCCTGAGAATTGAAATAATTGTTTTGAGCAAGTTGATAATCTGCGAAATTGATAGCTCCTGCATCAAAACGCTGCTGTGCTATCCTGAATGCTTCTTCTAAGGAAGACACCCGAATCTGAGAAGCTTGGTAAGACTGTCGAGCAGCATAGGCATTCGTGTAAGCTGACTCAATATCCTGACGCAATTGGTTTCTTGTTTCTTCTTCCTGGATTTCGCTCAACCGTTTCTGTAGTCTCGCTCTTTGAACATTGGCCCTGTTCCTAAAATTGGAAAGAATGGGAATATTCAATTGCAAGTTGGCAGAGTTTGAGAAGTTATTCCGAACCTGAGTTGAAAAATCAGGGCGCTCGCCCATAAAGAATTGATCAATATAATTTGAAAAAGCACTGGCACCGATACCCAAAGTGGGCATAAAACCTCCTCTTGCTATCCTTACACCGAATTCAGCACTTTCAATTCCAAGTTGTGCAGCTTTGATTTCCGGCATAATCTCCAAAGCAACTTCAAAAATTTCATCAACTTCCTTCTGGGTCAGCCCATAATTCTCAGGAATGAGATCCGGAGTAATCACCTCTAGCCTGCTATCAAATGGAATCTGCATGGATTGAGCCAAGTTCAACTTTGCAATCCTTAAATTATTGGAAGCATTGATTACTTCCAGTTCATTGGTTGCATTTTGCGCCTGTATATCGAGCTTATTGGCCAGTGGAAGAGATCCTGCATCAACGAGTTTGGTTGTTACAGCCAATTGCTCCTTGGTAGTGGCCAACTGATTTTCAGCGATATTCAGCTGTTCTTTGGCAAATACCACATTGATAAACAAGTTGATCACATTCAAGGTGATAGTGTTTTCTGTTGCCAATACATTGTATCTGGCGGCTTCAATGTCTGTTTGATTTTGCTTGATGCTATTTGTAATCTGTTGCCCAGCAAAGAGGGTCACATTAGAATTGGCAAATAAGTTTATATTTCCGATTCTATTGTTTTCAAATAAGTTGGTAACTGGATTGATGGATCTACCCCATCGGTAACCCGAACTTGCTCCAGTAGAGAAAGTTGGGATTCTTTGTCCTTGATTATCTATAAGGTTAGCCTCTTGTGTTGCAAGGTTTACCTGGCTTCTCTGGAGATTGAGATTATTCTCCAAAGCTACATCAATTGCTGTTTGTAAATCCAAAGCCTGAATATTGAAATCCTGGGCCATCAGTGAATTTGAAAGGAAAAAGACGAATAAAAATGTTAAAATGTAATTGTGTTTCATATTAAAGATCAATATCAGGTATGTAAATCAATTCTTTAACCCAAGCTAAACTTTTTAGGTATTCAATTGTGATTGGCTGAATACCGGAATCCATTTCAATGACATGGCAGGCAAGATCGTTTTTACCTTTTCTGGAAACAGACATGGTGGCAATGTTGGTTTTTTCCTGGGCAATGACAGAGGAAATAAAGGCTATTGCTCCTGAAACATCATTGGCTTTGATGATCAAAGTGTGCAATTGTGCTGAAAAATTGGCATTGAATCCGTCCACCTCAGCTATGTTAATTACTCCACCACCTAGGCTTTCACCTATTACCTCAATTTTCTTATCTCCTTTTTTCAGGTTGAGTTTGATCGTGTTGGGATGATAGATGGAAGCATTTCCAACAGACTTGAATGTATATTGAAGCCCTTTTTCTTTTGCCAGATCAAAGGAGGTTTTGATCCCGGGGTCATCGGTTTTCAAATCCAATAATCCTCCTAA
>JAFIEC010000213.1 GCA_020832725.1 Paracoccaceae bacterium
GCGGCATGCGTGATCGGCAGCGATGGCCGCCACCCGCCGCGCCCATGGCCGGGCGAGTAGCCCGACCGCGAGGCTGGCCACATCAGCGCAGGCCCTTCTTCCAGTCGTCGAGCCTTGCCCAGACCGCGACCGCGATCCCGCCCAGCGCGAGGGCGATGAACAGCCAGCGCAGCGTGTCGAGGTGCGGGACCAGCGGCAGGACGGCGTCCTGCGCCTCGGCCAGAACCTCCTGCGCGACCTCGACCCCGGCGGCCCCCACCGTCGCTACCCCGGCCGCCCCGGTCCCCTTCAGCGTCCGGCTCCCGGCCAGCACTTCGCGCGCGGGCGGCGCCTCGACCGCAAACGGCACCGCGCGCACCGGGAACGGCTCGCCCCAGACCCGCGCCGGCCCCAGATCGATATGCATGAAGCCCGAGCGCGGGTAGAAGCCTAAGCCGAGGAAACCCACCTCCCGCGCCGCAGCCTCAAACGCCGCGGGGTCGTGGTTCGACATGGCGATGTCGAAGGCCGTGCCATCCATGTGCTTGGAGCGCGGGGCCCCGCCGACATTGCGGTTGTGCTGCGGCGAGCGATAGGCCGAGCGGATGATCAGCGGCTTGCCCAGCCGGTCGCGCAGGGCCTGCAGCCTGTCGAGCGCAGCGGGGTGGAGCTTGATCTGACCCGTGCCCCGGCAGGCGATCTCGGTCGGGGAGAAGTTGGGCCAGCGCCAGAGGCTGTCGGGCACATCGCGGAAATGGCGGAAGCTGCGGACGGGGGCGGCCATGGGGGCTCTCCTGTGGGTGAACGAAACGAGCCCGCTGCCCGTAGGGGCGCGGGGTTGGGGTGTCGGGGTTGCTGGGGTCAGTCTGCCCGTGCCGGGTTGCTGCCCGGTGCGGCGAGCGCGCGCCAGGCTGCGCGGTCCGGGTCAGTCGCCGTTCTTGCGCTGGAAGGCGGCGAAGATCAGGTTGCGCATGTCATGGATGTCGCGCTCGATCCGGGCGAGGCGGTCATGGTCGATCCGGCGATCCTCGTCGCGACGCTTCTCTACGCGGCCGCGCTCCTCGTTCAGTTCCTGCTCGAGCTTGTGGAGCAGGGCCTCGTTGGTGAAGGCTTTTCTGGTCACGGCCGTCGCCAGCCCCGCAATGAAGGTGAACCAGACCCCGATCGCGGCCGCGATGCCATGATCGCGAAACGCCTGCAGGATCTGATCGATCAGCGATTGTCGGTTGGTCATCCGAGTTTCACTCCCCAGAAGCTGGTGTGATCGGCCGCGACATAGCCGTCATGGGCGCGGAAATGCCCCTGCAGTTCGACGGTGTCGCCGGCCTCGAGTGGGGCCATGCCCTGCAGCCAGATCGCGGTCGCCTCGGAGCGATGGGTCCCGGAATTCTCGCCCTGGCTGCCGCGCAGCACGGTGCTGCCATTGATCAACAGCCGCCCGCTCATCCGCGCGGCGGTGCTGGCATTCATCTTGAACATCAGCGTGGCGCCGAAGAGATACGTGCCGTCCACGGGCGCCACGAAACGGTTGTTCGCGGCGTCGAAGTCCCCCTGGTCGTTAGAGTCGGTGACGTTGATGCCGATCGTCGTCCAGCTGTCGACATCGATGTAGTTGTCGTAATTGGTGTAGGCCTTGAAGCGCGGCAGGCGGGGCTGCTCGAGGATGCCGCTGGCCGGATCGGCGCGCAGCGCATCCAGAAACGTGCTGCCATCGGGCGAGACGGCGAGGCGGAACTGATCCGTGCCGAAGAGGCCCATGAGCGCGCGGGTCGAGAAGCCGGTCTGGAAGAGGAAGCCCAGATCATGGCCGCTGGCCTGCTTGTTCAGGCTCTGGACGAGGTGGCCGGTTCCGCCCGCGGCGGTGCCCAGCGCGGTCCAGAGCGCGGCGTTGATCTGGGCGAGGAAGGGATTGGCGCTGTCGGCGGTGGCGCCGAGCCCGAGCCGGGTGAGGTCCTGCAGCGCGCTGGGCGTGGCGCCGCTCCAGGAACTGCCATCGTAGACCAGCAGCACGCCCTCATCGACCACCCAGACCCGCCAGCCGGGGCGCGGAACGAGGCGCAGCCAAGCCCCGTCGATGCGGAAGGCCACGTTCAGATCCCAGCCGGCCCAGAGCCCGGTGGCGCCCGCGGCCACCAGATGCCGGTCGCCCTCGGCGGGGCTCGCCGGGGGTGCTGTGCGCGTGCGGTCCAGCACGGCCAGCTGCACCATGGCGTCGAGCAGGCGCAGGGCTTCGTTATGGGTGACATGCTTCTGCGCCTGCGCGGCCATGAGGTACGGCAGGCCGAGATGGGTGGAGGTGTCTGACATGAGGGTTCCTGTGGGATTCCTTTGGGTTCGGATCAGAACTGCAGCGTGACGCTGGCTGGTGCCCCGCGGCCGAGGCGGGCGGAGAGCTGGAAGATGCGGAGAGCGAGCGCGTCGCCGGGGCCGAGCGGTGCGCCCCAGTCGGCGGTCTGCTGGGCGGCGGTGTAGAGGACGGAGCGGGTGGCGCTGCCAAGCGTGCGTTTCACCACCCCACCCCCATCGAGAAGATCCAGATCGTAGCCCTCGATGTCCTCGCCCAGCGGCATCTCGACCTGTTCCCAGGCATCGGCCTCGAGCGCACGGGAGCGGCGGGTCCAACGGATGGTCAGATCGCCGGGCACACGTGCCCGCCGCCAGGGCTGTGCGACATGGACCGGCGCGAAGGGCCGCAGGCCGACGGCCTCGGGCGTGAAGGCCCGCGCGATCCAGGTCTCGTCGGAGAGCGGGCGCGCGGACGGGCCGATGCGCCAGTTCCAGGGCAGGCCGACATCGCCCAGCGCGACGGGCAGCGGCGCAAGGGTGCTGTCGAGCACGACGACCGCGGCCCCGGCCGGGGCGGGATTGCCCATGGCACCTTCCGTCCCGCGCTGGCCGCGCAGCAGGCGGGTCAGGCGATAGCGCCCCGGCGCGATCAGCTCGGCTGCGCCCGCCTGGAGGACCTCCCAGACGCCCGGGGCGCTTTCTACCGCCAGCGTGTTCGCGCCGCTGAAGAGGGCCAGATCGGTGACGCTTTCGAGCGTGCCGGAGGCCAGATCGACCAGCAGCACCGTGGCGAGATCGAAGCGTGAGACCGGGCCCGCGGCAAGCGGGGCAGCCAGCACACCCATTCGTGCCCGCGCGGGCCCGGGGGGGAGGAGCTCGAACCCCTCGCTGCCGGGGCGGCGGGAGACGGCCAGCTCGCCCCGCCAGGGGGGGGGCTGCGCCGCGAGGAAGGGCCGGGGCGCGGGCGGG
>JAFIEC010000216.1 GCA_020832725.1 Paracoccaceae bacterium
GTGGAACTGGTCGAGATGGGGGCTGCCATCGCCATCTTCTCGTTCCTGCCGCTGTGCCACATGACGCGCGGCCATGTGACCGTGGACATTCTGGTGGAGCGGCTGCCGACCCGGTTGCGCCTGCTTCTGACGGTGATCGGAGAGATCGCGATCGCGCTGGTCGCCTGGCTGATGCTGTGGCGGCTCTGGATCGGCTTTGGCGAGCGGCTGCCCTTTCTCGACAACGCGCTGCGCGCCCAGCTGGGTTTTGGCATGAAACCCTTCTTTCCCGAGACGACCTTCATCCTGGGCATTCCCGTCTGGATGGGCTTTGGCGTCGCCCTGATCGGGGCGGGGCTGTTCTTTGTCGTCTCGCTTTATGCCATCTGGCGGGCGCTCAACTGGCTGATGCTGGGCGAGGAGGAGGTTCTATGACCGGCATCGAACTGGCGATGGTCGCCTTTGGCCTGCTTCTGCTGGCCATCTTCCTGCGGGTGCCCATAGCCGCAGCCATGGCGCTGACGGGCTTTTTCGGGGCCTGGTATCTGCTGGGCAACCCGAACATGATGCTCAGCCAGCTCAAGACCATGAGCTATTCGACCTTCTCGAACTATTCGCTCTCGATCGTGCCCCTGTTCCTGCTGATGGGGAATTTCGCGACGCGCTCGGGCATGTCGGCGGCACTGTTCCGCGCCGCGTCCGACTGGCTGGGACACAAGCGGGGGGGCATTGCCATGGCGGCCGTGGGGGCCTGCGCGGGCTTTGGCGCGGTGTCGGGCTCATCACTGGCCACGGCCTCGACCATGGGGCAGGTGGCCCTGCCCGAGATGCGCGCACGCGGCTATTCCGGGGCGCTGACCACCGGCAGCCTTGCGGCGGGCGGCACGCTGGGCATCCTCATCCCGCCCTCGGTGATCCTTGTCATCTATGCCATCCTGACCGAGCAGAATATCGTCAAGATGTTCATCGCGGCCCTTGTGCCGGGGATCATCGCGGCGCTGGGATACATGCTGACGGTGGCGATCTATGTGCGCGTGCGCCCCGACTCGGCCCAGGCGGCACCGCCGAAACCCTATGCCGAGCGGTTCCGCACGCTGGTGCAGGTCTGGCCGGTGGTGCTCATCTTCGCGCTGGTCATCGGCGGCATCGCGGGCGACTGGGACTGGTCGCGCCCGGGCGTGCAGGCGCTCTTCACCCCGACCGAAGGCGCGGCGGTGGGGGCCGTGGCCACGGGTCTTTACGGCATCCTGACCGGCACACTGGACTGGCGCGGTTTCTGGGAGAGCATCCTGTCCACGGCCAAGGCGACGGCGATGATCTTTCTGATCGTCTTCGGCGCGGCCATGTTCAACGCCTTTCTCGCCTTCACCGGCGCGCCCATGACGCTGGCCCGCTGGGTCAGCGAGCTGGGCTATTCGCCCTATGTGATCCTGGCGATCATCCTGGTGTGCTACCTGATCTTCGGCTGCGTCATGGACAGCCTTTCGATGATCCTGCTGACCATCCCCATCTTCTTTCCTGTGGTGATGGCGCTGGATTTCGGGCTGACCGCCGAGCAGACGGCGATCTGGTTCGGGATCCTGGTGCTGATCGTCGTCGAGGTGGGGCTGATCACTCCGCCGGTGGGGATGAACCTTTTCATCATCAACGCCATGGCCCGCGATGTGCCCATGAGCCAGACCTACATCGGCGTGGCGCCCTTCGTGGCGTCCGACATGGTCCGGGTCGTCATCCTCGCCGCCTTTCCCTCGATCACGCTGTGGCTGGTGGGGGTGATGTTCTGAGCCGCGTTGACGGGCGCGCGCGCGCCCGTTATCGCGATGTCGGGCCCCAGTGGCGGAACGGTAGACCCACCGGATTCAAAAAACGCCGCCGCAAGGCATGTCGGTTCGAATCCGACCTCGGGCACCACCTTTTTCGCAATGGCAGTGGCAGTGACCTCGGCGCGGGCAGCACGCCCCGGGGGCGATTCGCCCCCGCTGCCCGCTGCCGGGGCGATTCCAGCCGACAGAGACGGGATTCCCGTTCTATTGTTGCGGAAACTATTGCCGTTGATTTGTGCCCATCCCGAAACGATGGGCGTCCTCCGCGCCGTGCCGCCTTGTCCGTTCCGGAAACAATGATCCTGCCATCTGCATCTGACGCGCACGTCAATTCCGGGCGATCTGCGGAATTCGGGCCGCTTCGGGTATAGTTCCCTCTGCGGTCGTTTGGGCAGCGTGAACAATCGCCTGCAGGGCGCTGTTGCTGCCCCGTGTCCTGTCGGGCCGTTCCGCCACGTCAGCGGCAGCTTTCTGCCACGGTTCGGTCAAGAGGACTTCCGCATTGCGCCACAATTTCGTAGGAACTACGTGAAAGGCCTGACTGGGGGGTCGCTTTTCAAGGCTAGGGGGCAGCCACGGAGGGGCATCTTCGGATGCTATGATGTGATGCTGTACATGTTGGCCACGCTGCTGCCTGGTATCCTGCGCCCGATGGGTCAGGGGTGCCGCTTTCCCGATATCGGCAAACTTGCTGCCGGTCGGGGTGTATCGAGTGTCATACCGACCTTCCGTTCGTCCTGTGGGGCACGCCTGGCA
>JAFIEC010000217.1 GCA_020832725.1 Paracoccaceae bacterium
GTGGCGGGGCCGGCGTGTGCGCCCCCCGCCCGGGTTGCTGGGTTCCGGGGCTTCGGGCGCTACGCGCGCGCGGGCTTCATGCATATCGATCTCGGGCCGGCGCGGAGTTGGGGAAATCCCTTCCCGGTGCAGGCTGAAGCCTTTGCGCACGAGAGCCCGCCCGCCCGCGAGATACTGGCCCAGAGCCGGACGCTGCGGGGGACCGGCGCGGCAGGGGTGGCCACAATCGGCACGGCGGGAATCGAGGTGGTGCATGACGCGCTGACAGAGGCTCAAGGCGCGGTGCTTCCTCTGGTGCCGTATCTCGATACGCTGCGATGGGTGTTCATCGCACTGGCGCTTGTGGGCATCGCCGTTGCGGTCTGGGCACGGCTGGACGACTGGAAAAAGGGGCTGCGCTGACAGGGGCAGCCTGCCGGGACGATGACCGCACCCGGCATTCCACGCCGCAACAAGGTGGTGCGGTACCGCCCCCCGGTTCGGAATACGCGGACTGGACAGCGCCCCTTCGCCAGTGTTCCGGGATTAGCCGCCGATGATTCACGCGGCGGCTCATGCCGATCGGCAACGGCGAGCGATGCATCCCTTCACGCCGATTCCGACTGACGCCGGGTCGGATCACGAGAGCTCCATCGCCCGTCGTCGTAATTCGCCACGGTTGCCCACGCCCAATTTCGAGTAGGCGCGGCGCCTGTAGGTCACGGCCGTGGCTTCGGTGACCCTGAGGAGGGAGGCGATTTCGCGGATCGGGAAACCCGAGACAAGGAAGGCTGCCACGGCGGCCTCGCGGGCGCTGAGCCCGGCAAGGCGCGCAAGCGCTGCGGCAAGTGGCGCAGGATCGCCCGGCACCTTCGGCACGCCCGCACCGGCCCGCGCGTGCTGGATGATGATCGCATGCAGCAGAGGCGCGACCTCTGCAAAGGCTGCCAGGTGCCGGGGCGCGAAGGGCCCGCCCGAACGCGCGCGATAGGCACTTGCGATAATCGAGGGCATGCCATGGCGATAAAGTGCGAGGCGTTCCACCACGTCACCGTCGCTATAGCATTCATGCTGGTATTCCATATCACGGATGCTGGACGCGGGACGCTTGAGAACCTGCACCTTGCGATGTGCCCGCCCCAGCGTCATCAGTCCGGCCACATCGCGCCGCCAGTAGCGCTGTGCATAGCGCAGCGAAGCAAGTCGCGCGAAGGCCGAAGCGTCACGGTCGGTGCTTTCTGCCACCAGTACCGCCGCCCTGCCCTCTGTCACGACAAAGGCCGAACACATGTCGGCACCTGCGCGCCGATGCAGCACATCCATCAGGGCGGAACCGAAGCGTTCTGTTCCCAATGCGGCGACAAGCGCGGCCAGGTCTTCCATTCTTTGTCCCCCCAAAAGGGTGACACAGTGGGCTATGTGTCGGTGCAGTTTGTCAAGGGCCGCAGGCGCGCTTTGCCGCGACACATCCCGAAAGGACACCGATGACCATGCCGCCGAAAATAAAGGGCCTGTACCACTATTCCTTTCCCTGTCGGGACGGAGAGGAGACCCGCCGCTTCTACGAGGACATCCTCGGACTGCCGCTGGTTGCCTGCATGCAGGCGGACGTGGTGCCCAGTACTGGCGAGATGAAACCCTATGCGCATTTCTTCTTCGAGATGGGCAACGGCTCCTACATCGCCTTCTTTGATCTTGGCGAGAATCAGATGCCCCTGGCGTCGCCCAACACACCGGACTGGGTGATGCATTTCGCGGTCGAGGTCGACAGCGTCGACGATGTACTGGCCATGCGGCAGCGCCTGAAGGATCACGGAGTCGAGACCACCGACATCGTCGATCACCACTTCATCAAGTCGATCTATTTCTTCGATCCGAACGGATTGCGGCTCGAGGTGACGGCGCGGGTGGACGAACCCGGCTATCTCGAGAGGGTGGCGCGCGAAGCGCAGGGCGAGTTGAGCCGCTGGTCTGAAAAGAAACGCCGCATGCTGGCCGCGAAGGTCTGATCAGGACATTCTCCCTGGCCTTCCGCCTGATGCCACGCGCGCTCCGCCTGACGGTCGTGCCGCGGCCGCCATGGCAACAGGTCGGACCGGCCGCGCCCCTGCATGGCCAGAAGCCCAGGACCGGTGGCGGCGCACCGCCACCGGCATCATCATGTTTCGGGTGTCAGTTTGTCACCTCGATGCCCGCGCGCTCCACGACATCGCGGTAGATTGCCTCGTTCTCGGCTATGAAAGCCGCGAAATCCCCGACGCCGCCCGTGCTTATGTCATAGCCGATTGTTGCCAGCCTCGTCTTGAGGTCCGGCGCATTGACCACCGCCGCTATATCCGCGTTCAGCTGCTCGATCACTGCGGCAGGCGTCCCGCCGGTCGTCATGACACCGATGAAGCCCGCAGTTCCCATGCCCTCGAGGCCGAGTTCCACCATCGTCGGCACATCCGGCAGCGCCGTGGCCCGCTGAACCCCGGTAATGCCGAGCGGCAGCGCCAGACCGTCGCGGATCAGCGCGAGCGCGCCCGTGACATCCGAGCAATAGACCGGCACCTCGCCGGAGCGGAAGGCCGCCAGAGCCGGAGCCACACCGGCATAGGGGACATGCAGGAACTCCGCCTCGGCGTCGAACTGGAACATCTCCATGCAGATGTGGTGGCCGCTGCCGCGCCCCACAGAGCCATAGGTCAGCGGCGGGCTTGCCTCCTTCGCCATTGCGATGAAGGCCTCCATGTCCGAGACGCCAAGCTCGGGAGAGACCAGCAGCACATTGGCCGATGCCGCAAGGTGGATGACGGGTGCAAGGCCGTCCGAACCATAGGGCAGCGAGGCGAAGAGGGCCGGGTTCGCGGCCACGCTTGTGGTTCCCAGAAGGATCGTGTGCCCGTCGGGCCGCGCCTGTGCAACGGCGGTGGAGCCGACGATGTTGCCCGCGCCCGGCCGGTTCTCGACGACCACGGCCTGCCCCCATTTCGTCTGCAGATCGTCGGCGATGGCGCGCGCGACCTGATCGACGGTGCCACCCGCAGGGAACGGCACGACGAAGGTGACCGACTGGCTGGGAAAGGTCTGCGCGCCAGCCGCAAGTGGCATGATCGCCACGAGCGCCGCGGCCATCAGGCCGCGCGGTGTCCTGAGTGAAATCATTCTGTTTCCTCCCTGTCTGCAGGCCGGTTCCGGCCAGTTCATGCCCGAAGACTATGAGGCCGAAATCCCGCAGTTGCAAATAAACTTTGATATGAGCGAATTTCCCTGCTACCCGTTTGCGAAACTCGAGCCCGCCATCAGCGGGCAGGGGATCACTCGCGGGAGGGGGCATGGCACGCAGATTGAAGGTCGCGATCGTTGGGGCTGGCATCGGCGGCATGACCGCCGCCGGGGCGCTGCACCGCATGGGCCACGAGGTGGTGGTGCTCGAACGTGCCCCCGAACTGGGCGAGGTCGGGGCGGGGCTGCAGCTTGGCCCGAACGCGGTCAAGGTGATCGAGGCTCTCGGCCTGAACGAGGCGATCACCCGCACCGCGGCCGAACCCGTGGACATGGTCTCGATCAAGTGGGACGATGCGACGCTGCGGTATCGCGAACCCCTCAAGGAGATTTCGGTAGAGCGCTACGGCGCGCGTTACCTGATGGCGCACCGCGCCGATCTGCACGCGCTGCTCTGTTCGGTGGTGCCCGAGGCCTCGATCAATCTTGGCTGGGCCTGCGCCGGGGTCCGGCAGTCCGCGGGCGCGGCAGAAGCCGTGCGCGCCGACGGCGCCACGCTGGAGGCCGATGTCGTGATCGGGGCCGACGGTATCCATTCGGCCGTGCGTACGGCGCTGTTCGGACCGATGCCCGCGCGCTTCACCAACCAGATCTGCTGGCGCGCGCAGGTTCACGTGGATGACATGCCGCGGCGGGTGGGCCCCGGGGGCAGCGTGGCGCTCAAGTCCGAGGATTACGTGGGCTGGATCGGCCCCACGGGCCATGTGCTCTTCTACGAGATCCGTCCCGGCAAGGTGCTCAATATCTTCGCTGGCCGCGTCTCGGAGGGATGGGCGGAGGAAAGCTGGGCCATTCCCTCGTCCCGCGAAGAGATGATCGCCGCCTATGCGGGCTGGAACGACGCAATGCTCGAGGTCTTCACCAAGGTGGACCACGTCTATCGCTGGGGCATCTATGACCGCGACCCGCTCAAGCGCTGGACCGAGGGCCGGGTCACCCTGCTCGGGGACGCCGCGCACCCGATGATGCCGACCCTTGCACAGGGGGCAGCGATGTCCATGGAGGATGGTTTCGCCCTGGCCCGCTGGCTGGACGCGATGGGCGACGACCCGAAGGGCGCACTTGTCGCCTACGAGGCGGAGCGGCTTCCGCGGACCGGGCGTGTCCAGATCCAGGCGCGTCAGCAATTCGAGAACAATCGCAAGACACCGACCCCGCCGGCGCTGAGCCGGGACTGGATCTTCGAGCACGACGCCACGACATTGCGGCACCCCGGGGCAACCGCAACCGCCGGTGCATGATGGCCCGGCGGCCCGCGGCGCATTGCTGACGGGGCGGCTCATGGAGCGGCTGCGCAGGCTCTTCTCGCTGGCAGACCTCGTCGCGGGGGCACTCGTGCTCGCGCTGGGCGTCTTCACCCTGTACGAGGCCTCTGGCTATGCCCGGGGGAGCATGGCCAATATCGGCCCGGGCTTCTTCCCGGGCCTGCTCGGGATGCTGCTCGTGGCATGCGGGATCGGGATCATCCTTGTCGAGGGCACCCGGGACCGTAGCGCAGCACTGCCACGGCCGGAAATCCGCGCAGCCCTCGCAACCGTCGCGGCGCTGGGTCTTTTCGCATTGCTGATCGAGCGGGCTGGCCTCGCGCCTGCGGTCATGGCGACGACCTATGCCGCAAGCTATGCGACGACCACCGTCACGCCACTCTTTCGCTTCGTCACGGCATCCGGAGTGACGATCGTCTGCGTTCTGGTCTTTCCGATCGCCCTCGGGCTGCCGATGCGGATCGTGACATGGTAGACCTCGCCGCCCTCTCGGAGAACCTCGCGCTGGGCTTCTCGGTCGCCCTGTCCTGGGAGGCGCTGTTCTACGCGATGATCGGCGTGACGCTCGGCACCTTCGTGGGTGTCCTGCCTGGTGTCGGCACGATGTCGGCCATCGCCATGCTGCTGCCCCTCACCTTTCTGATGGAGCCTGCGCTTGCGATCATCATGCTGGCGGGCATCTACTACGGAGGTGCCTATGGCGGCTCCACGGCCTCCATCCTGCTGAACCTGCCCGGCACGCCCTCCTCGGCTGTCACCTGCCTTGATGGCTATCCGATGGCGCGCAACGGGCGTGCGGGCGTGGCGCTTTTCGTGACCACGATCGCCTCGTTCGCAGGCTCGATCATGGGGCTGATGCTGCTGGCGCTGGTCGCCCCTCCGCTTGCGCAGTTTGCCCTGCAATTCCGCTCTCCCGAATATTTCTCGCTGATGGTGCTGGGCCTGATGGCCGCGGCCATCCTGGCCTCCTCCTCGCCGTTCCGGTCACTTGCCTCGGTGGTGCTGGGGCTGCTGCTCGGGGTGGTCGGCATCGACATGCTGAGCGGCACCTCGCGCTTCACCTTCGGCTGGCCCACGCTCTTTGACGGGCTGCCTCTCGTGGCCGTGGTCATCGGTCTGTTCGGCGTGCCGGAACTCATCGCCAATGTGAGGAGCGGAAACTACCAGCGCCCGCAGGCAGTGCGCATGAGGGACATGCTGCCCAGCCGGGATGACTGGAAGCGCATCCGGCCAGCCATGCTCCGGGGCGGCAGTATCGGCGCCTTCTTCGGGGCCCTGCCGGGCACGGGCGGCATGATCGCCTCGTTCATGGCCTATGCGGTGGAAAAGCGGGTGAGCCGGACACCGGCCCGGTTCGGAAAGGGCGCGATCGAGGGGGTCGCTGCCCCGGAGACGGCCAACAACTCCGCCGTGCAGACCGCCTTCATCCCGACTCTCACCCTCGGTATTCCGGGCGACCCGGTCATGGCGCTGATGCTGGGGGCATTGATGATCCACGGCATCACGCCGGGCACGGCGCTGATCACCTCCAACCCCGACATCTTCTGGGGCCTCATCGTGAGCTTCCTGGTCGGCAACGTCATGCTGCTGCTGCTCAACATCCCGCTGATCAACCTGTGGATCAGGGTGCTGTCGATCCCGCGACAGATCCTGTTCCCGGCGATCACGGCCTTCGTCTGCATCGGGGTCTATTCGGTCAATCTTGCCGTGGCCGATATCGTGGTGCTGATGGTGTTCGGGCTGCTCGGCTATGCGCTGATGCTGCTGCGGTTCCAGACCGCACCCCTCGTGCTCGGGCTGATCCTCGGGCCCATGATGGAAGAGAACCTCCGGCGCTCACTCCTGATCTCGCGGGGCGATCCGATGGTGTTCCTCGAACGGCCGATAAGCGCGACCTTCCTGGGACTGGCCGGGCTTCTGCTGGTCTGGCTGGTGGTCTCCGAGATCAGACGCCGACGCCAACTCAGGGCCACCTGAGGCCAGGCGCGTCGCCGGGGCTCCGTTCCGGCTGGCAATCCGCAGGCCTTCACCTCGCGCCGCGCGGATCGACCGTCTATCCCGGGATCGGGATCGCCGTGGCGTCGTATTCGAACAGCCAGTCGTAGCGCTGCCGGACCTTGTCCGGTTGCCACTCGCGCTCGACATAGGCCGCACCCTGAACCGGGTCGGCCAGCGCCGGATTGTGGAACCGGCCGAGATTCGCCGCAGAGCCTCTGACGATGGCGGTGGTGCGCTCCTTGCGCAGGCCCTCATAGGCGGCAAGCGCCTGTTCGGGCCGGTCGGGCATCGCCTCCAGGCAGCGGGCGAGAACCAGACCATCCTCGATCGCCATGATTGCCCCCTGCGCCAGAAACGGAAGGGTCGGATGGCAGGCATCGCCCAGCAGCGTCATGCGCCCCGCGCCCCAGCTCTCCAGCGGCTCCCGGCCGACAAGGGCCCAGCGGAACGGCGTGTCGATCCTGTCGATAACCGCATGGATGAGCGGGTGCCAGCCTTCGAAATCCGCCGCACAAGCCTCGTGGGTTCCGGCCTCGGTCCAGCTTTCCCGGGTCCATTCCACGTTCTCGACAAGGCCCACGAAGTTGAACAGCTCACCCGCCCGGATCGGATAGGTGATCACATGGCCCCCCGGGCCGACCCAGTTCGTGCCAACCGGGCGCTGCAACTCCTCGGGCAGATCCGCGGTGCGGGCCAGGCCGCGCCAGGCCATCAGGCCGGTGAACTGCGCCCGCTCCGAGCCGTGGAGCTGGCCGCGCAGAACCGAATGCACCCCGTCGGCGCCAATCAGCACATCCCCGCGCAGGCGGGTTCCGTCCTGCAGCACGAGGGTCACGCCGCTGTCGTCCTGCTCCGACGCGATCGCCCGCGCCCCGAGCCGGATCGCATCAGGCTTGATAGCCTCGACCGCCTCCTTCAACACGCGGTGCAGATCGCCCCGATGGAGCATCCAGTAGGGCGCCCCGAACCGCGCGATCGAATCCGCGCCCAGATCGAAGAGCTTCCAGGTCTGGCCGGTATTCCAGATGCGCACCTCCTTGGCCGCCGCCTCGGAGATCACCGGCGCCAGGCGCTCTTCGAGGCCGAGCGCGATCAGCACCCGAGAGCCATTCGCAGCGATCTGGATGCCCGCACCCACCTCGCGCAGCTCCTCTGCCTGCTCGCAGACCGTGACATCAAATCCGCGCTGGAGCAGCGCGAGCGCGGCCGTCAGCCCGCCGATCCCGGCACCCGCGACGATCACATGAGAGACTTTGGACAAGACGGTCTTCCTTCCGGCTGTTTCACTCAGTCGGCGAGGCCGCGCGCGGTTCCCCATGCGCGCAGGGCCGCCATGCACTCGGCAAGCTTGTCGGGCTGGCCAAGATAGTAATGGGTGGCACCATCGATCTCGACATAACTGGCATCGGGTGTCGCAAGTGCCGCGCGGATCGTGGGATTGTGGGTCGCGGGCACGGCATCATCCGCCTCGTTGACGATCTGCAGGACAGGGGTTCCGGTAATGCGCGCCGCATTGACGGGCCCGCGCGCATTCGACAGATCGCAACTCCACTGGCTGAGCCATGAGCGCAGGGACGAATAGCGCGCCATCCCGACCGGGCCGGAATTGACCGTCTCGGGCAGGCCGAGATAGGTCCAGTTCGCCTTGCGCCCGTTCGGATCAATCGAGGGATCGAGCCAGCGCACATCGCACATGGTCCGGTGGGTGACAAAGGCGCGCTCGGTCTCGCCGGTACCGCGCTTGCGCAAAGTCTCCAGCATCTCCTGGCACCAGGCCGTGATCCGGCGGTTTCGGGCGACCTGGGCGGCCCGAAAGGCCGCGACGAAATCAGCCGTGAAGGGTGCCTTGTTGGGGCAGTCCGGCGCGTAGATGTCGAACTCGATATCCCGATCATCGGGATCGGCCTCGTTGCGCACCGAAGGGTCAAGCCACTCGGTCAGGGTCTCGGCGCGACTGAGGTGGGCGGCGATGAAGATGACGCCATCGGCCGGGATCAGTCCTGCCTGCGTCAGGTCGAACGGATCGCCTGCGGGCGTGTGGGTGATCGTCGGCCGCTCCGCCTCGGCCTGATAGAAGAGCGACAGAGACCCGCCCCCCGACCAGCCGACCAGCACGACCTTCTCGTATCCCAGCACCTCGCGCGCATGGCGCACCCAGGCACCCATGTCGCGCACCACCTTCTCCATGATCAGCGCACTGTCGTTCCTGGCGTAGCGGCTGGCAGCGCACAGGACATGATACCCCGCATCTGCAAGCGCCGTGGGCATCGGCAGCAGCTGAAGCGTCGAGGCGGGATGCATGAACAGATAGACCGTCCTGCGCCTGCCGCCGTCGGTCAGCAACTGGCCCTCAAGGTTGGTCATTCCCGAAGTGCCCGCAAAGCCATAGACTTCGGTGGTGGCCGCGACTTCGGGAAAGGAGACGATCTGCGGCTCCCGCCGCCAGACAGCTCGCCCGCTCATGAAGGAGCCTCTCGTTTGCATCGGTGCTTTTTCTGCACCTTCGTTAAATTTGATCGTATGATGGTGAAGTAGCAGCCGATCGTCAAGCCGACAAGGAGAACAGCATGGTTCCAGATGGCGATGCACCCGAGACCGATGGGCGGCGCGGTATCCAGTCGATCGAGGTCGGCTATCGCCTGATCGCCACCCTTGCCGGAGCACCGGGCAAGATGACGCTCAAGGCTCTGGCCGAAGGGTCGGGCATGAGCCCCAGCAAGGCGCATCTCTATCTGGTGAGCTTCCAGCGGCTCGGCCTTGTGGTCCAGGACAGGGCGACCCAACGCTATGGGCTGGGTCCGACCGCCATCGATCTGGGCCTCGCCGCGATCAACCAGATCGACGTGGTCGATGCCGGTCGCCGCGAGATGGAGCCACTCGTGGACGAGTTCGGCGCCTCGCTTGGCCTGTCGGTCTGGGGCAACCGGGGGCCGACGATCATCTTTCGGCTCGACGGGAGTTGGCCCAGCCCGCTGTCGGTAAAAGTGGGCTATGTGCTGCCTGTCCTGAGCACGGCGACGGGGCGGGTCTTTCTTGCGCATCTCCCCGAGCGGTCGTGGCGCGATCTCGTCCGCGTCGAGGCCCGCAGCGACAAGGGCCGATTGCAGCGCGCGCTCGCAGCCGTGGAGGAGATCCGGGCCGGTGGGCTTGCCCGCACCGACAGCGAGATGAACGAGGGCTTCGTCGGTCTTTCCGCACCTGTCCTCGGCCCCTCGGGGGAGATCCGCGCAGCGATCACCGCGCTTGGACTTGCCGAGGATCCCGCACTCAGCGCCGGGAGTCCGCTGGGAGCCGCCCTCACCGCAGCCGCCAGACGCATCAGCCGTGCCATAGGCTGGCAGGGCTGAGGGATCTGCAGCATCGACACCACAGCCCTGTCTGACCTCGTGGCGCATCGGGAAATCGCAGCGCGCTGCGACCGACGCACTGATCGCCGATGTTGCCGATTGCTCGCCCGCCTTCACCAGCTTCGCGCGCCCGGCGACCGTTGCAATCAAGGCCGCCCGAGTATCACCCGGAAGCCGACACTTCGGTGTGCCGTTGCGATCGGCAGGCCGCAGCACGCAGATGCCCGCCACCTCGCGATCGGAATGCACTGCCTGTCCGCCAGCGCGACGGTTGGTTCGGTTCCCGCTTCGGCTAGCAGCTGACAAGGCCTCGGGCCCGCGCCTGCATGACTTGCATGGGTGACCGGAAGGCGCGACAAGGCCCCATGTCTGCAAGATCGCTCCTCGCTTTGCTGTCCGTGCTGATCGGCATCACGCCGCAAATCTCCACCGCCGGCGACATCACCGCCGGGCGGGAGCTTTATCTGGACTTCTGCGCTGCCTGCCACGGCGCGAAACTCGAAGGTGCGCCCGACTGGCAGACGCCGGGCCCGGACGGCCGGTTGCCGGCTCCGCCCCATGACGAGACCGGCCACACCTGGCATCATGGCGACCGCTTCCTCTTCGACTACGTCAAGAAGGGCGGGCAGGCGGTACTCGATGACCTCGGGGTGCGCTACAACTCGGGCATGCCGCCGTTCGATGACGTGCTGAGCGACGCAGAAATCGAGGCGATCCTCTCCTACATCACATCGACGTGGCCCCAGCGCATCCGGGATTTTCAGGCTGCGCGCACGGCACAGGAACAGGCCGGGCAGGCGCGCTGAGGCTTCCGCGACGAGACGGGACCGAACGGCCCGCCCGGTCTGGGAACCGAGGAGGACGGCAGGATGCTTGACTGGTTCGACCGCCACTTCTCGACACGGCTGCCTGCGGGGCGGTTCTTCCGCAACACGCTGCTGCTCAGCATTGCGGGGTTGTTGCCAGTGCTCGGCCTCTACATCGCGCATGAGCCCGGCTTCGTGGCCCATCTCGTCGCGACAGAGGGGGCTCTCTGGCCATTCCTGCGCCAGATCCTGACGAACGGACTGCCGGTGGTGGTGGCCGTCAACTGGGTAACGCTGGTCCTGTTCGCCCGCGCGCGGGCGGGGACGATCCGGCCTGGCGCGGCGCTGGCCCTTGACCCTGTCGCCCGGATCGGACTGTTCGTGGTGCTGAACGGGACGGTATTCGTTGGATCGGCCGTCATCCTCGGTGCCTTCGGCGGCGATCCGGGGCAGGCGCTGGGCGCTCTCGGCCCCACGCTTTCCCGGGCCGCTGCCTTTGGCAATCTGGCCGGCGTCTATCTCTACGCGACCCTGGTAGGCGCATTGCCGCTCCACATGGCCCTGGTCGCGATCATGCTGACCAGGCTCGGCTACAGGCGCGTCCCGATGGCCATGCTGGCCCTGCCCGCATGCGTCTTCGTTGCTGTCCAGTTCATGCTTCTGACGTGGCTGGGCCGGGCGTTGTCGAACCTGATCTGACGCCGCGCCCCGACCCGTCAAGGCCGGCGTGGCCCCATGATGCAGGTCGCCACAGCGACCATCACCCAGCCCTGACGGAAGCACTTCGGGCACATCTGCGGTCTCCGCGCACTCATGTTCGCCGCGAATTCGCCTTGAAGAGCGTTCATCAGGGAATTTGTTCGACCGGATCGTCCGGGTGCCGAATTCCGCCAGCACGGATCGCGGTCTGGGCATAGGGGATGCCAAGCCCTGGAAAGGGCATTGTTCACGACGGATGGTCCGAGGATGACCCGGCGGTCACAGGCTCAGTTCCTCTGGAACCCCTCGAGGTTTTCCAGAAAGCGCGTGAGCATGTCGCAAAGCATCGTGACCTCTTCAGGCGAGAACCCACCAAGCAGCCGCTTTTGTCTGTCCAGCGCTTCGCGGAGGATCCTGGCGTGCAGATCGTGCCCTTCAGGCGTGAGGTTCAGGCCCCGGCTGCGGCCGTTCGCATGCAGCATACCCTGCGAAACAAGACCGAGGCGCCGAAGCCGCTGGACGCTGCGGCTGACCGCGGCCTTGTCGATCCCGATCACCTCCGACGACCGGGCGATCGTCGCGCCGGGTTCGCGGGTGAGCATGACCAGCATGCGCCAATCCATCGCCCCGATACCGTATCGCTCCTGGTAAAGCCTGGAGGCGGCACGCGTGAAACGGTTTGCCGCAAAGGTCAGCAGAACGGTCGGTGATCGGCTGAAGCTCAAGGTCGTGTGCGGGGTCGCATCACCATGCTCCACCTGCACGAGGAAAAGATCGTCCGGCAACGACGATGGGGATGGAACCTCGGGATCAGGCGTGTCGGCGCGCGCTTTCATCGGGACACCATAGCCATGATCCGAAGTCCTGCGCAACCGAGGCGGACCGCCTGAACAGGCGGGCAGGACTGGCGGCCCATTAAATGTTGACTTGACATCTAAGGCGCATTTGCGAGTATCGGCCCAGCATGGTCCGCCGTGCCGCAAGGGAGGAAATGAATATGTCGGACGACCGTCTTGCGACGGCAGTCGCGACCTGTCCAATACAATCGCCGGGACGGGAATATGCCGCTTTCGAGCATGAGCCGATGTACGAATTCTTTTCGCGGGCGCGACCTGTTGCCCCGATCTTCCACTCGGAAGAAATCGGGTATTGGGTTGTCACCCGTCGTGACGATGCACTCAACATCCTGCGTGACCATGCGCATTTCTCGGCCGAGATCGCGACACAGCCGGTACAGCCATGGCCCCGGAAGATCCTCGCATACCTGCAGGACCGGGATTTCACCAATGAAGCCGTGCAGGTGGCATGCGATCCGCCGCGCCACACCCGTATTCGCCAGATTGCGGCGCGGTTTCTGAACATCCGCCAGTTTTCCTTGCATGAGGATCAATTCCGGCAGCTGGTGACGGCGTATCTTGACCGGATAGCGGGACAGAGCGAAGCGGACCTGGTCGACGCGATCTTTTACGAATTCCCCGCGCAGGTCGTCTTCCTGCTTCTGGGCGAAACCGGATTCGATCCGCGCAAGATCAAGCGATGGGGGGATTTGCGCCTCAACATGATCTGGGGCAAGCCCACCACGGCAGAGCTGGAGGCCGGAGCGCGCGACCTCGCCGATTTCTGGGATTACACGGTCAATCTGGTCGAGGCCCGCAAGAAAGACCCGGGTGACGACTATCCGAGCTTCCTGCTTGCAAGGCGGGCTGGTGACGATTCGATCCTGACCGAGAACGAGATCAGGAGCCTCGTCTTCGGCCTGCTGCTGGCAGGGCACGAGACAACGACCAATGCAGCCGGAAACATCACGCTGGAACTGCTTCGTCATCCGCAGCAGTGGCGCAGGCTTGTTGCCGACCCCAGCCTGATTCCGAATGCCGTCGAAGAGGGGCTGCGCTATGCCTCTTCGGTGGTCGCATGGCGCCGCACGGCCAGGGAGGATGTGGTCGTAGCCGGCCAGGCGCTCCCCAAGGGCAGCAAGATCCTGATTGCCCTTGCCTCGGCCAATCGCGACGAGGCGCATTTCGACGGGCCCGAGGCTTTCGATGTACAGCGCGGCAATGCGCGGGACCATCTTTCCTTTGGCAATGGAATCCACGCCTGTCTCGGGGCGCCGCTGGCCCGGCTGGAGTTGCGTATCCTTGTCGAGGAGCTCACGCGGCGGTTTCCGAACATGAATCTGCTTGCCGATCAGCCGATCGAATGGACAAGAACGATCTCTTTCCGTGGGCCGGACAAGCTTTGGGTGCGCCTTCACGGTTGAGGGGCCTTGCCGCGTTCCCGCCCGCAACGGGGCCGATGTGCGACCACATGACAAAAGGGACGAGGCCTTGATCGCTTTGAATGTGAACCTGCCTGGTCGATCACGAAAGGTGGCAGAGGCAGCCGAAAGCCATCTGGCGGTGGCGGTCGCCGGGGCCTGCGCCGTTCCGGGCTCCATTGCGGAATGCGGCGGGTCTATGGCTGGTGCAGCCCGTCACCCATTCATAGGCCCCGCCGCCGCACAGCGCCTTGGCGTGCGGGACAATGACGAAGATGATATGCTGGTCTTCGCAGCCGTCGAGCGGGCGGGAAACAGCCGCCTCAGTTGCCCGATTCAGGCTGCAGGCTGGATGAAGGAGGCCACGACAAAGGTGCGGTCGATGCAGTTTTGACAAGTCGCACTTCGGACGATCCACAACCAAAAAGGAGACGTGACATGAGAATGCACATGAAAGCCCTTGTTTCGCTCGCAATGCCGATTGTGATGGCTTTGCCCGCTCAGGCGCAACAGACGCTGACGATCGCCTCATGGGCGCCGCCCCAGCATGTGGTCAATGCCGAAGTCTGGCCGGCCTTCATCGAGCGCCTCGAGGAGATTTCCGAGGGCCAGCTGACGGCCCAGGTGAGGCTTGGCCTTGTTCCGCCGCCTGCGATGCCCGATCTCGTGCTCGATGGCGGGGCGGACATTACCTTTATCTTTCACGGATACAATGCAGGTCGCTTCGTGACAGCCGAACTCGTCGAGCTTCCGGGCACGCTGGGCGATGCCGAGGCGACGTCCGTCGCCTACTGGCATATCTGGAATGACCACCTTCGGGAGCTGGGCGAGCAGGATGAGTACAAGACGCTGGCGATGTTCATGCACGGAGCGGCGCAATTCCACCTCACCTCCGAGGTGGATGGGCTCGGGGCGATCGACGGGATGAGGCTGCGGGCACCGGGCGGCGTTGGCTCCATGGTCATCGAACGTCTGGGGGCGGTCGGGATCCAGGTGCCTGCCACCCGTGTGTATGAAACCTTGTCCTCGGGGGCCGCCGATGGTGTTGTCATGAATGTCGACAGCCGGATCGGGTTCCGGCTCGACGAGGTGGCGCCTGTCCTGTTCGAAGTGCCGGGTGGCCTGTATCGGGGTTCATTTGCGGTGCTCATGAACCGCGAGACATGGGATCGTCTCGACCCCGAACTGCAAGCCAGGCTCGACGCGGAGCTGTTCGGAGAGCCGTTGTCGCGCCTTTTCGGCGCGGCCTGGGCGCAAGGCGATGCCAGGGCGCGCGCAGCGGCCGTCGAGGCAGGAACCCCGGTTATCTCCCTCGATGCGGCGGATGTGGAAACGTTCGAGGCAGTCCGGCGCGAAGTGGAGGCAGAGATCCTGCAAAGGGTTTCCGCGCGCGGTGTTGATGCACAGGCCGTGCTTGCGGCCTTCCGCGAGTTGTCGGCAGAGGCGGAAACCCGGTAATGACTCTGCGCGCCCTGCGTTTCGCGGCCAATCTGCCCCTCAGGTTGGCCGCGGTCATGCTCTTCATCATGATGGTGTTGACCTTCGCCGATGTGATCGGGCGAAGCACATTCTCCGCTCCCATTCCCGGAGCGGCCGAACTGACCGCGATTCTGCTGGCAGCCGTGGTCTTTCTGGCGCTTCCGGCGACCGGGTTCCTGGACCGTCACATTTCGGTGGACCTGATCGACGGCGCGCTGTCCGAGCGGGTAAGGCGGTACCGGGATGCCGCGATCAACATCGGCTTTGCCGTCGCGCTGTACTGGCCCATCAAGGCGGCCTGGACGAGCGCGACCCGGACGCTGGGTTATGGCGAGGTCACGCTGTACCTCGGCTTCTCCGTTGGCGCGATCGGCATGGCGATCACCGTGGGGCTGGCGGCGGGCGCATTGTCGCTGCTCTTGCGCGGCGTTGCACTGCTTGCGTTTCCTGATGCGCTGACTCGCATGGAGCGAAGTCTTGGTCCGAACTGACGAGAGGGTACCGTCATGATCCCCGCGTTGATCGGACTTGCCGCCGTGCTCGTGCTCGTCCTCATACGAGTCCCGATCGCGCTCGCCATGGGCCTCGTCGGCATAATCGGCTATGCCAATGAAATCAGCCTGCGCGGGGCGTTGTCCATGGCGGCCCGCCTGATCCTTGACGGCGCCCGCGACTACGGCCTTTCGGTCATTCCGCTGTTCATCCTGATGGGGCTTCTCGTGAATATCTCGGGCATGAGCCGCGAGATGTATCGCGCTGCCCACGCGTTCCTCGGGCACATGCGCGGCGGGCTCGCGATGGCCACCATATCCGCATGCGGCATGTTCGCGGCCATTTCCGGATCATCCCTCGCCACTGTTTCGACGATGAGCCGGGTCGCCATGCCGGAAATGCGTCGGTTCGGCTATGACGACGCGCTGTCCACGGCATCGATTGCTGCGGGCGGCACACTTGGTATCCTGATCCCGCCATCCATCATCCTCGTGATCTACGGCCTGCTCACGGAAAGCTCCATCAGGGCGTTGTTTCTTGCCGGTATCGTTCCCGGGTTTCTGGGCGTGCTGCTCTACATTGCCGTGGTTGCGCTGATGGTGAGGTGGCGGCCGGCTATCGGGCCGCGCGGGGACCGAACGCCCTGGCCAGAGCGGCTGCGTTCCCTGTCAGGGATCGGCGGCGTCATCGGTCTGTTCGTATTCGTGATCGGCGGCCTCTACGGCCTTCTCGATTTCTACCCCCTGCACCTGAGGTTTTCCCCGACAGAGGCCGCAGGCATGGGGGCAATGGGCACTTTCCTGATTGCCCTTTGGCGCGGGCGTCTGACCTTCCGGAATACCCTGGGAGCCCTGTCAGAAACGGCGGTAACGACTGCGGGACTGTTTTCGATCCTGATCGGAGCGTGGATCTTTTCGAATTTCGTGAACCTTGTCGGCATGCCGGAGGCGCTTGTCGCGATCATCACCGAGAACGACCTTCACCCGATGACGGTCATGCTGATCATCCTGCTGATCTACATCGTGCTTGGCTGCGTCTTTGAAAGCCTCTCGATGATGGTGCTGACCGTTCCGGTTTTCTTCCCCGTCATCGTAGCCTTGGGGTTCGATCCCATCTGGTTCGGAATCGTGGTGGTGATCGTTATCGAGATCAGCCTGATCACACCCCCTGTCGGGCTCAACGTCTTCATCATGAAATCCGTGGTGCCCGATGTATCGACCGGCACGATCTTCCGGGGTGTGACACCTTTCTGGATTGCCGATATCATCCGCCTGTTCCTGGTCGTCATGCTCCCATTCATCAGCCTCTACCTACCCGGCTTGCTGCTCTGACGGGACTTCGCAGAGCGCCCGGCCAGTCGAGAGCGGTACCACGTCGGCCTCCTTCCGGCGAACCTGCTCGAGATGCTTGTCGTCGCGGGGCTCAACGTGGCCTGCAGCGCGCGTGCAGGCTACTTCCCGGCGCCCGCCTGTGCTAACTCTCGGGTGCGCGGCCCGGAAGCGACTACGGCCGCGCGCGCAACCCCTTGAGTGGCGTGCTGCGAGGCACCGTCGGTCAGGACGTCCCCAGACAGGAGAAGACGCCCCATGGATCTGTTTCGGGCCATCTACACGTCCCGGCCTTTCGGCTTCGACAACGGCATCCTGAGCACCATCCTGATGGATGCACGGCGCGCCAACCTCCGCGACGGGATAACCGGTGCCCTGATCTGCCGCGCCGACATCTACCTCCAGTGGCTCGAGGGGCCCGAGGCGCAGGTCCGGAAGGCCGTGGCGCGCATCGAAGGCGACGACCGCCACGTCGAGATGAAGGTACATGTTGCCGAACGCGTCTCCGAGCGGGCGTTCGGCGAATGGGCCATGCTGCACGATCCGGCAGCGACGTGGCTCTGGTCCCGGAGCGAGATCGCCGATGGCGCTCTGGATCGCGCGACCCCGGAGGAGATCACGGAAATCTTCGCACGGCTCCGCGACGGGATCGGCGCGCCCGACGCCGACTGACGAAGCACCACCCCGAGGCCATCCAGCGCGACGGCGGATCGGACCGGTGGAATCGCAGGAAGACCGGGGCCGCCTCGCCCCTGCGCGTCCCCCGCGTCGATCAGACGCCGCAATCCACCGCGCCGGGGCTGACCCTGATGCAGATCAGCCCGACTCGCCTTGCTCTCTGTCAACCTGTGAATCATCGCCGAAGACCGCCGCGCAGTTGTGTGTGCGGGCTTTCCGCAAGGAGGATGCAGGATGGGCTACCGTGGAAGAACGATCGCGTTTGCCATTGCGACAGCATCGCTGGCGCTGGCGGGGTGCGCCAACCCCGACGGCACCGCCAACCAGCCCGGAACAGGCGTGATCATCGGTGGCCTTACCGGGGCCGCAGCCGGTCAGATCCTCGGCGGGGATACGCGGTCGACCGTGATTGGTGCTGCGGTAGGAGCGGCCGCGGGCGGCGCCATCGGCACGCAGCTGGCAGCGCAGGAGCGTGAATTGCGGCGCTCGCTTGCCGGCACCGGCGCCGAGATTACCAGCACCGGCTCCCAGCTTCGGGTCATCTTGCCCGAGGGGGTGACGTTCCGTACCGCATCCTCGGTGGTCGATCCGGCGTTCCGCCCGGCCCTGCGGGCGGTGTCGGAAAGCCTGCGGCAGCATCCCGGGACGACAGTCCGTGTGGTGGGGCATACCGACAATGTCGGCACGGCGAGCTACAACAATCAGCTCAGCCAGGACCGCGCCCTGGCGGTGGCAAGAGAGCTCATCGCCGCCGGGACCACCGCGTCGCGTATCTCGGTCTCCGGGCGTGGCTTCTACGAACCGATCGCCTCGAACGCGACTGCGAGCGGTCGTGCGCAGAACCGTCGGGTAGAGATCGTGATCACGCCGACGAACTGAGCGCAGATGCCGGAGAGGATCACTGGACGGGCCCGGGGTGCGACTTCGGGCCCGTCACTTGTTGGGGGCATCGGTGGCGCTGCCTTTTTCCTGCGGCACCAACCTGCATCAGTCCCGCCCGCGCGGCGCGTCGATAGGGTGTTGGTGACGGTACCATATTCCGCCGTCACCGGATTTTACCGAGTATCGGCGAGGCTTTGCTGCGCGGCAACCGGGCGCCAGTCCGGCCCGGCAGGAAGGCCTCGTCAATTTCGCCCCCATCGCTTGCCCGGCCCCTGGAGGCGCGCGCTCCTGCCCGGCCGGTCCGGGACTATGCGCTTGGGCGGGGGTTAGACCTATCGCAGCAGGGGGCCGTCCTGATCGAGATAGGCCGTGTCGAACGCGGCCACTTTCTTGAGCCTGTCGAAACCGTCGAAGGCCACGCGCCCGCCGCGGAAGGTGACGAGACCCTCCTCCCGAAGATGGCGGAGCACACGGTTGACATGCACCGCGCTCAGCCCCAGCGTGTCGGCCAGATGATATTGCGTCAGCGGGCAATCGAACCCCGTCCGGTCGCCCGCCCCCACAAGGGCCAGCCGCGCGCCCAGCTCCAGCAGGAAATGCGCCATCCGCTCTTCGGCCGAGCGGCGCCCGAGGTTGACCAGATGCTCCACCACCATCGCCTCGTCGCGCGATGCCGCCCACAGCACGGCGGTGGCCAGACGCGGCGCATCGGCGAAGGCGTCCAGAATGTCCGGGGCAAGGACTTCGGTCGCCTCGATCCGGGTTACGGCCTCGATGGAATGGTCGGCGGTGCGGAACAGGATGCTGCGCAGGCCGAGGAAATCGCCGGGGATCTGGAAATCGACGATCTGCCGCCCGCCCTCCGGCAGAAGCTTGTACGAACAGGCCCAGCCCTCGGACAGGATGAAGGCTGAGGCTTTCGACTGCCCCTCGTGGATCAGTTCATGCCCGGGCTCGAAGCTGCGCCGACGCCGGTCGAACCGCGCCAGCGTCGCAAGATCCGCGTCAGACAGGGCGACAAAGGCCGAGAGTTTTCGTGTCAGTGGGCTTTGCGGGGTCAGCATGTTTGCACCAGAATGGGTCGGCAAAGGCCTGTTGGACGATACGCATAGAGGCACAAGATGCTCGTCAGACTGCTCTGGATCAGCACATGCTATCAGATTGCGCCTATCATCACGAGATGTTCCGGCCTTTGGAGGCGGGAACCCC
>JAFIEC010000219.1 GCA_020832725.1 Paracoccaceae bacterium
GGGGTTCACGCGCACCGGATCCAGCCCAAGACCCGCGTTCACGGCAAGCGCCTGTGCGGCAAAGGCCTCGTTCGACTCGATTACATCGAAGTCCTCGATGCTCAGGCCGGTCCGGGCCAGCAGGGCCTGAACCGCCGGAACCGGGCCGATGCCCATGATCTCGGGCCGCACGCCCGCATGGGCATAGCCGAGAACCCGTGCGCGCGGCTTCAGTCCTGCCGCCTCTGCCGCCTCTGCGCGGGCGAGGACCAGCGCCGCCGCCCCGTCATTGATGCCGCTGGCATTGCCTGCGGTCACGGTGCCATCCTTGCGGAAGGCCGGGCGCAGGCCGGCCAGTGCCTCGGCTGTGGATTGCTTTGGGTGCTCATCGACTTCGAAAACGACACTGCCCTTGCGCGTCGCGATCTCCACCGGAACGATCTGACCGGCAAAGCGCCCCTCGGCGATGGCCCGGGCGGCGCGGCGCTGGCTCTCCAGGGCAAAGGCGTCCTGTGCCTCGCGGCCGATCTGGTGCTCGGCGGCGACATTCTCGGCAGTGACACCCATATGGCCGGTCCCGAAGGGGCAGTTGAGCGCGCCCAGCATCATGTCCACGCCGCCTGCATCGCCCATCTTCTGGCCCCAGCGCGCAGCGGGAAGGATGTAGGGCGCGCGGCTCATGCTTTCGGATCCGCCAGCCAGACCGAAATCGGCATCTCCCAGCATCAGGGCCTGCACGACCGAAACGATCGCCTGCGCGCCCGATCCGCACAGCCGATTGACGTTCATTGCGGGCACGGTTTCCGGAATTCCGGCGTCAATCGCCGCCACCCGCGACAGGTACATGTCGCGCGGCTCCGTGTTGATGACATGGCCAAAGCACACATGGCCGATCTGCGCGCCCTCCACGCCCGAGCGTTTCAGCGCCTCGCGCGCCACGGTCGCTGCAAGGTCGATGGGCGGCACGGCGGCAAGACTGCCTCCGAAGGTGCCGATGGCGGTACGCGCGCCTTCGAGGACAACGATATCGGTCATGTCTCAGCCTTCCGGTTTGTGCTTGTCGGGATGGGCGGCCGCCACTGCGGGAATTTCCTCCAGCGCGGTCATGATCGCGGCGATCCGGGGAAAGCGGTCTGTATCCCACACGTCCCAGCGGCGCGCGTTGTAGATTTGCGGCACGAGGCAGATGTCGGCCATGCTCACCTGCATTCCGTGGCAGAAGGGGCCCTCGGGGCCGTTGGCGAGCATCGCCTCCACCGCGTCGAGGCCGGAAGGAATGAACCGCTCCATCCAGGAGGCCATGGTGATGCCCCCCCCCGAGGCGGAGGCCGCGTGGCTGGCCACGCGCAGGTTGCACACGGCATGGATTTCCATTGCGATCGCATGCGACAATGCCCGTACGCGATGCCGCCCCAGCGCATCCCCCGGCAGGAAGCCCGCGCCACGCGTCTCGTCAAGATACTCCAGGATGGCCACGGACTGGGTCAGCGACAGCCCGTCGATCTCGAGGGTGGGTACCAGCCCCTGCGGGTTGCGGGCCATGTTCTCGGGGCTGCGCTGCACGCCCGAGGGGAGGTCCACCGGAATGGCGCTCCAGTCCAGCCCCAGAAGCCCCAGAGCTATTCGAAGGCGGTAGGAGGCGGAGGACCGCCAGAAATCGTACAGGGTCAGGCTGCTCATTTGGTTGTCTCCAGAAGGGTTCCGATGGCGGCGCGAAAGCGGTCTGCCTCCGGCCCGAGGGCGGCGAGCGTTTCTGCCTCGTAGGCCCGGGCCACCGGGATGAGGTCGTCCATCATCGCCCGCCCGTTGTCGGTCAGCGTCAGCTCCACAAGCCTCCGGTCGGTGCTGTGGGGCAGCTTGCGCACCAGCCCCCCTGCCTCCAGCCGAGCCGCCGCCCGGCTGACCTTGGATTTGTCCATGTCCACCCTGGCATGCACTTCGCGCACCGAGACAGCACCCGACTGATACAGATGCGCCAGCACCCGCCACTCGGGGATGCCGATGCCATAGCGGCTGCGGTAATGCTCGGCCAGCCCGCGGCTGACGCGAGAGGCCAGCACTGCAAGCTGGTAGGGCAGGAATGCGTCAAGGTCGAATGCCGGCATGGCGCGATCATGGCCATCGCGCCGGGCGCGTCAAGGCAGGGATGCCGAGGTGCCGCCCCCGGGGGCTGACCTGCCGGTCAGCCCGGGCGCCGGTGGCTTGACTTTGTTGCACTTGCAACGATAATTGTCGGGCGAACATCCGCGCCGGCGCACCGCGGCCAGAGCACCGGGCCCGCGCGGCAGGACAGGGGAGACCGCCATGAACGTGGAGCGCGACCCGCGTGCCCGCGGGGCAGACCGCCTCGGGGCCGCGACCCATCCGGGATACATGCCGGGGTTCGGCAATGATTTCGAGACCGAGGCACTGCCCGGGGCCCTGCCCCAGGGGCGGAACAGCCCGCAGAAGTGCAACTATGGCCTTTACGCCGAGCAATTGTCGGGCACGCCCTTTACCGCGCCCCGGGGCCGGAACGAGCGCACGTGGTGCTATCGCATCCGCCCCTCGGTGCAGCATGTGGGCCGGTTCTGTGCCATCGAGATGCCCTTCTGGAAGACCGCGCCGCATGTGCTGCCCGGGGTGACGTCGCTGGGCCAGTATCGCTGGGACCCGGTGCCCGTGCCGCAGGAGCGCCTGACCTTCGTCACCGGCATGCGCACGATGACCACGGCGGGCGATGTGAACACGCAGGTGGGCATGGCGACCCATGTCTATCTGGTCACCGGCTCGATGGAGGACGAGTTCTTCTACTCTGCCGATTCGGAGCTTCTGGTGGTTCCGCAGGCGGGTCGGCTGCGGTTCCGCACCGAGCTGGGTGTGATCGATCTGGAGCCGCAGGAAATCGCCATCCTGCCGCGGGGCATGGTCTTTGCGGTCGAGCTTCTGGAGGGGCCGGCGCGGGGCTTTGTCTGCGAGAATTACGGCGACAAGTTCGATCTGCCCTATCGCGGGCCGATCGGTGCGAACTGCCTTGCGAACCCCCGCGACTTCAAGACCCCGGTCGCCGCCTTCGAGGACCGCGACGCGCCGTGCCGCGTGATCGTGAAATGGTGCGGCCAGTTCCACGCGACAGAGATCGGGCACTCGCCGCTGGATGTCGTGGCATGGCACGGGAACTACGCGCCCAGCAAATACGACCTGCGCACCTTCTCGCCCGTGGGTGCCGTCCTGTTTGATCACCCCGATCCGTCGATCTTTACGGTGCTGACGGCACCTTCCGGGGTCGAGGGGACGGCGAACATCGATTTCGTTCTGTTCAGCGACCGCTGGAGCGTGGCCGAGGACACCTTTCGCCCGCCGTGGTATCACAAGAACATCATGTCCGAACTCATGGGCAACATCCACGGGATCTATGATGCCAAGCCCGAAGGTTTTGCTCCCGGGGGGATCAGCCTTCACAACATGATGCTGCCCCACGGGCCCGATCACGACGCCTTCGAGGGGGCCTCGAACGCGCCGCTTGCGCCGCAGAAGCTGGAGAACACCATGTCCTTCATGTTCGAGACCCGGTTTCCGCAGCACCTGACCGAATTCGCTGCGCTGGAGGCTCCGATGCAGAGCGGCTATGTCGATTGCTGGGCCGGGCTGGCGAAGAAGTTCGACGGGACGCCGGGCCCGAAATGACACTCCGCCGGGGAGCGTCCGCATCGGGCGCTCTGACATGGCGCGAGGAACGGGCTGTGGCCCGGGAGGAGAAAGATGAAGAGATTGCAAAGCTGGGTCGAGAGCGCGAATTCGGCCGAGACCCATTTCCCGCTGAACAACATGCCCTGCGGTGTCTTTTCCGTGGGAGCGGATGACGATCCGCGCTGCGGCGTCGCGATCGGGGATTTCGTGCTGGATCTGGCCCTGCTCGAGGATCGCGGGCTGCTGGATGTCGCATCCGAGACCGTCTTCGACCTGCCCTACTGGAACGCCTTCATGGAGGAGGGTCCCGAAGCATGGGAGGCATTGCGCGCGCGTCTGACCGATCTGCTGATCGAGGGGGGTGACGACGCCCTGCGCGGCGACGCGTCCCTGCGCGCAGAGGCCCTGGTCCCTCTCGCCGATGCCAGCCTGCACATGCCCTTTATCGTGGCGGAATATACCGATTTCTATGCCGGGCGGCACCACGCCTTCAACGTGGGCACCATGTTCCGCGGCGCCGAGAACGCGTTGCCGCCGAACTGGCTGCACATTCCCATCGGCTACAACGGCCGGGCATCCTCGGTGGTGGCCTCGGGCACGCCCATCCACAGACCGCTGGGCCAGCTGCGCCCCCCCGGATCGGATTCCCCGCATTTCGGCCCCTCTCGCAGGCTCGACTTCGAGCTGGAGATGGGGGCCGTTGTCGGCGGCGGCTCGGAGTTGGGCCAGCCGCTGACGGTCAGCGAGGCCGAGTCGATGATCTTCGGCTATGTTCTGCTCAACGACTGGTCGGCGCGCGACATCCAGGCCTGGGAGTACCAGCCTCTCGGTCCGTTCCAGGGCAAGGCATTCGGCACCACCATCGGGCCGTGGATCGTGATGCGCGCGGCGCTGGAGCCGTTCCGCTGCGAAGGCCCGGCGCGCGACGTGCCGCTGTTGCCCTATCTCCAGGAAAAGCGCCCGGGCCTTTATGACATATCCCTGGAGGTGACGCTGCAGCCCGATGGCGCGGACACGGCCACCACCATCACCCGGACCAACTACCGCGAGATGTATTATTCGGCAGCCCAGCAACTGGCCCACCATGCCAGCAGCGGCTGCCCCATGACCCCGGGCGACCTTCTGGGTTCGGGCACGATCTCGGGCCCCGAGAAGGAGAACCGCGGCAGCCTTCTGGAGCTGTCCTGGGGCGGCAAGGAGCCGCTTTCGCTGGAGACCGGCGAGACGCGTGCCTTTCTCGAGGATGGCGACTGGTTGACGCTGACCGGCTGGGCGCAGGGCGCGGATTTCCGCATCGGCTTCGGCACCTGCACGGGGCAGATCCTGCCCGCCGTGACCGAACCCGACTGGAGCAAGTGAGGACAAGATGGCCAAGGCATTCGCATCCCAGGGCGACCTGGAGGACAAGAAGACCAGCTTTACCGAGATCGGCGACGGCCTGTGGGCCTTTACCGCCGAGGGGGACCCGAACTCGGGCGTCATCATCGGCGACGAGTCGGTCATGGTGATCGAGGCCCAGGCGACTCCACGGCTGGCGCAGAAGGTGATCGAAGAGATCCGGCGCGTCACCGACAAGCCGATCAGCCACCTTGTACTGACCCATTACCACGCCGTGCGGGTGCTGGGGGCCTCGGCTTATGGCGCGGAGCAGATCATCATGTCGGACACCGCCCGCGCCATGGTGGCCGAGCGTGGCCAGGAGGATTGGGACAGCGAGTTCCAGCGCTTTCCCCGGCTGTTCCAGGGCCACGAGAGCATCCCCGGCCTGACCTGGCCCACAACCACATTCTCGGATGCGATGACCGTCTATCTGGGCAAGCGGCGGGTGGACATCATGCATCTGGGCCGGGCCCACACGGCGGGCGATGCGGTGGGGTGGGTGCCCGACCAGGGCGTCATGTTCAGCGGCGATATCGTGGAATACCACTCGGCCTGCTATTGCGGCGACGGCCATTTCGCCGACTGGGGCGACACGCTCGATGCGATCGCCGCCTTCCAGCCCGATGCCATCGCCCCGGGCCGGGGCGATGCGCTGGTGGGCGAGGAGATCGTGACCGCCGCCATCGAGACGACCCGCGATTTCGTCGAGAGCACCTATCGCCCGGCTGCGCGTGTCGCGGCTCGGGGGGGCAGCCTGCGCGACGCCTGGGATGCGGTGCGGGCGGCGTGTGACCCGAAATTCGCCGATTTCGCCATCTACGAGCATTGCCTGCCCTTCAACGTCGCCCGGGCATGGGACGAGGCGCGCGGCATCGATACGCCCCGTATCTGGACGGCCCAGCGCGACCTCGAGATGTGGGAGGCCCTGCAGGGCTGAGGGTGCGGCGGGCAGGACATGACCCAGATCAAGGACGCAGATCGCCCTGACCGACACCATCGTTCGTGGCTGCCGGCCCGGGGGCGGCGGTGATAGACGGGCCGGACCGAAACGAATTTTGGTTTCGGCTCGTGTTCAGTCTGGCCGGGCTGGGGCTG
>JAFIEC010000221.1 GCA_020832725.1 Paracoccaceae bacterium
CCCGCCCCGGGGCCAGCGCGGCGATGACCGGAGCGCCCGAAACACGCGCGAACAGCGCCGCCTGCAGGCCCGCGCCGCGATAGACCGGCGCGGCGCTCATCGGGCGACCTCCTCGGCCAGCCAGAGCCGCAGAAAACGCCCTGCCGGATCGGCCTCGCTCGCGGCCTCGACTGCGAACAGGCGCGCGCCCTCGCGCAGCCGGTCGCCGGGGCGAGGGCGCGCGGGATGGGCGGGCGGCACCCCCCGCACCAGCCCCCGAAAGGCCAGACGCGACAGCGGCCGCAAGTCCTCGGTCCCCGCACCGCCCGAGGCCGGACGGAGATCGACCCACACGAGGGCGACCTCCTGCCAACTCTCGACATGGCCTCCGGCGCCATCAGGGCTGCGGACGGAGCGTTCCAGCCGCATCTCGCGGTCGGGCCGCGGGACCGCGCTCATGTGCCCATCCCCCGGATCACGCGCCATCGCTCCAGCAGCGCAAGCACGCCGAAGGGCATGGCACCCGGCCCCGTCCGCTCGTCGTAGAAGGCGGCAGCAAGCATCAGGACGGCCTGCGCCAGATCGGCGGGCAGGTCGTCCCAGACCGGGCCGAACCCCGCCTCGATGATGATGCGGACATGCCCGCCCCGGGGGATCGCCGGCAGATCGCCCCGCACGGCCACCAGCCGCGGCGCGCTCTCCGCACCATCGAGCCGCACCCCTCCGGGCGCGATCACCTGCTCCGCACCATCGGCAGCAACAAGCGTGATCGGCCCGAGGGTGCGAACAGGGGCCACCGGCAGCGGATGTGCCGCCGGGGCGCGCCAGCGCGCCAGCGTCAGCGCGAATTCCCGCGCCAGCAGCGCGCGGCCCGTGCGCGCCTCGATGGCCGCCAGAGCCGCACGAAGACAGCGTGCCAGCACCTCGGCCTGCAGGGCCTCCTCCGAGAAGGCCGTGCCCAGCCGCAGATGCGCCGACAGGGCCGCCACGGGAAGGGCGGCATCGGGAAGAGGGGTGAGTTCCTGGAACATGGGGCCTCGCTCGCGCCGAAGGCGCGGAAAAGGGAAACCGCCGAAGGCGCGGATGAGGGAAGACCGCCGCCACGGCAGGGCATCAAAGATGCGCGAGGCCGGTTTCCTCGCACAGGAGAAAGCCGCCGCGCCGTCTCGGCGCGGCGGCCTGCCGCATCAGGCGAGCGAGAACCGCAGCAGCTTGATCGCCGCGAAATCACTGACATCGCCGCCGACCCGCCGGGTGGCGTAGAACAGCACATGCGGCTTGGCCGAATAGGGATCACGCAGCAGGCGCATCTCCGGCCGCTCGGCGATGGTATAGCCCGCGCGGAAATCGCCGAAAGCGACAGCAGCGGCACCGTTCGCGATATCCGGCATCTCCTCGACGATCAGCACCGGATAGCCCATCAGCCGCGCCGGCTCTCCGGCGGCAAGCCCGTCCGACCACAGAAAGCGACCGTCGGCATCCTTCATCTTGCGCACCGCCCCGGCGGTCTTGGAATTCATGACAAAGCTGGCATTGGCCCGGTAGCGCGCGCCCAGGGCATAGACCAGATCGACGATGGAATCGGCGGCGTTGGTCGAGGAGAAATCTCCCGCCGCGCCGGTCGCGACATAGCCCAGCTTCTCCCATTCCCATTCCGCCTCGGGAACAAAGGGGTAATGCAGGAAACCCGTGGGCTTGCCGGCCCCGTCGCCGCTCACGAAGGCCGCGCCCTCGGCCCGGGCAAAGCGCTCGGCGATGCGGCCGGCCAGCCAGCTCTCGACATCGAAGGCGGCATCGTCCAGCAGCCGCTGGCTGGCCTTGGGCAGGGCCGACAACTCGTGCAGCGGGATCGAGATCCGCTCCACCTGGGGCGGGTCGGTCTCTCCCCGGGCGGCCGTCTCGTCGGCCCAGCCCGCGCCGCCCTCGGTGGTGTCCACAAGAACGTCATAGGCCGTGGCCATCACCTGCACGACATTGGCGACGCTGCGCAGCGACCCCGCGCCATGCAGCACCGAGCGGATCTCCTCGGCGGTCTGCGGATCGACGAGGAAACCGCCATCGCCCGGCAGGACGGTGGACAGGCCCTTGTGCTCCATCTCGAGGCCCCGCAGCCGGTCTTCCTCGCCATGGCGCAGATAGGCCGCAAAGGCCTTGGCATAGGGTGCCTCGTCGGCAGCGGCGGTCTCAAGCGCCGGGCGGCGCGGGGGGGCGGCATGCTTGCGTTCGATCATGGCGAGTCGCTCTTCCTGCTGTTGAAGTCGGGTTGCAATGTCGCCCTGAAAATCTCTGACATTGCGCGTAAAGTCCTGGATCGCAGCCTTGAATTCAGCCGCATGCCGCACCTGTTGCGGCGGGGTGTCACGTGTCATGATCTGCCTTTCCTTCGGCCCCTTCCGGGCGCTCAAGCCTCATCCGCCCGCAGCGCCTCGGTCAGCGCGGCAAGCAGGTCTTCGGTGGTCTCCCCGGGTGGGGGCGACACGGACAGGCGCGCCTGAGGGGCCAGCGGAAACGTGACCAGAGAGACCTCCCAAAGGTCGAGCTCCCACAGCCGACGCCCCGCGCCATCGGCCTCGGCCCGCAGGGTGCGGTAGCCGATGGACAGCCCGTCGATCGCCCCCGCACGCACCAGAGCCAGGCATTCCGCGCCGCGCTGCACCTCGGGCAGCAGCCGGCCGCGCACCAGCAACCCGCGGGAATCCTCGGTCACGCTGTCCCACACGCCGATGGGCTGGGCCGGGTCATGCTGCCACAGCATCTTCACCCGGCGGCCTTCCCGGGACATGCGCTCCAGCGCGGCCCGGTAGGCGCCCGGCTGTACGGTATCGCCCGCCGCGTCCGGCGCGCTGAAGACCGAGGCATAGCCCTCGATCAGCTCATCCTCTCCGGCGCGGAGATCGGGCCCGAAGCGCGCGAATTTCGTCTCGAGCCCCGACGCCGCGACAGGCGGCGGGGGCGGATGGTGCCAGTTCATCGGATTTCCTCGCTCAGGGGACGATCTGCAGGACGCTGTAGATCCCTTCCGTCAGCACGAAGCCGACCACGCCGAAGACCGCGAGCCACAGCCGCCGCTCCAGCCGCTCGAGCATGGTCTCGATCGTCTGCAGCCGCCGCTCGAGGCCGCGCCATCGTTCCTCGGCGACCCGCTCATAGGCGTCCACACGGGCCGCAGCGGCGTCGAAGGGCTCATAGAGAAAGCGCGAGCCGCCCACCCGGGGGGGGGCGCTCCGGGGCACTCATGCCCCCTCGGGGCGGGCCGGAAGGCCCAGCAGGCGGCGTTTTTCCGCCTCGGTCAGGAAGTCGGCCCCGGCCACCCGGGACCATTGCGCCTCCCGCTCTGCCGAAAGCGCAGGTATCGCATCAAGGTCAGGGTGCAAATCCATGACTTCTCCGGCATGTTCAGAAAGCCAGAAGCCAAGTGCCGCGATCACCCGTGCCGCCATGGGCAGCACCGTCAGGCGGTAGAAGGCCCGGTTCGCCCCGGTGTAATTGGCATAGGTCGCATCACCGGGCAGGCCCAGCAGCATGGGCGGCACGCCGAAGGCCAGCGCGATCTCGCGCGCTGCGGCTTCCTTGGTCTTGTGAAACTCCATGTCGGAGGGCGAGAACCCCATGGGCTTCCAGTCAAGCCCCCCCTCCAGCAGCATCGGCCGTCCCGCATTGCGTGCGCCAAGGTGGTAGGTTTCCATCTCCTCCACCAACCGGGCGTGCTGTTCGGCCGAGAGCGTGCCCATCCCGTCGGCGCCACGAAAGACGATCGCCCCCGTGGGCCGCGCCGCATTGTCGAGCAGCGCCTTGGACCATCGCGAGGCGGCGTTGTGCACGTCGATCGCAGCGGCGGCGGCCTGCATGGGCGACAGGCCATAATGGTCATCCTGCGGATGAAAGGCGCGGATATGGCAGATGGCGGCAGCCCCCGGCCCCGCCGGAAACCTGTGCGCCCGCCCGCCGACGGCATATTCATAGGCCTGGGGCCAGCCATCCGGCCCCGGGATCAGCCGCATCCGGTCCGAGCGCAGGACATGCAGCTCTCCTGGCAGACCGGTGCGGCCCGGCTCACCGACCGCCTCGAGGAAGCCGTCGCCCGACAGAAGCATCTGACCCACAAGGGCCTCCAGCAGGTCGGCCCGGCCCTGGCCCGGGTTGGGCCGTGCCAGCAGCGACAGGATCGGATGCTCCTGATAGCGGCGCTGCGCGTCCTGAAGCACCAGCGGCAGGGCGGCGCAGGCCTCGGCGATCAGCTTGACACAGCGAAAGCCCACAGGGTTGGTGACAAACCCCGCCCGCGTCATCGACTGCGTGTCGCGGGCCGTCCAGGCGGGGCGGCCCATCGCCTGCACGGCCAGTACCGGCCCTGCGGCGGAGCCCTTGGCCTCGGGCGGCCGACCTCGATTGAAGAATCTCATGATCACAGGCTCCTGCCCTTCGGTTTTCATGCTTTGCGCGAGATATCAGAGCGAGCGCAGCCGGGGCCGCAGCCAGGCGGCGGCGGGGTCGAGCATCAGGTCGGTCAGCGCCCAGACCAGAGCATCCAGCCGGTCCGGGCTTCCGCGCCCCTGAAAGCCAGCGCGGGTCATCTGGCACATCTGCTCTTCGAGGGGCGCAAGGCCGCCCCGGGCATCGCGCAAATGCCGCACCCGCCCCTGTTCGTAGAGCGCCGCCACCGGCTCGGCCCGCAGCGCCTTTCCCCGACGGGCGCGCACGCCGCGAAACGGCAGGCCCGGGTCGATCTGGCGCAGCAGCGTCGCCACGAGATCGCCGCCCTGGTTGACTTCGGCCACCAGCCGGTCGGCCCGGAACTCGTGGAAGGCCGCGACCGCCGCCTCGCCCCATCGGCTGGGAGAGGCGCTCTCGACAGAGCGGTCGGCCAGCACGACGGCGCGCCACTCCGCAGGCCCTCCCGTCAGCACCGCGCCGACCACGACGATCCCGCAGGCATCCGAACCGGGGCCCCCGGTCACCGGCGGGTCCACCGCCACCACGATCCGGTCAAGCGGCGGTGCCTCGTCCAGGCGCAGCCCCTCCAGAAGCGCCGTGCTCCACAATGCGCCGTCCGCCTCCCACAGCAACTCGCCGTCCAGCTCCTGCCGGCCCAGCCGGGTGCCGCCATAGCGCGCGCGCACCGCGTCCAGGAACGAGCCCGCAAGATTGGCGCGGTTCGCCTCGGTGGGTGCGCGGGTGATCACCGTGTCGGGGGAGGCCAGGATCTCGCGCAGCACAGGCGTGGCCCGGGGCGTGGTGGTGATCACCTGCCGCGGGTCGCGCCCGCTGCGCAGGGTGAACTGGGCCATGTCCCAGGCGTCCCGGGCGCGGGGCCATTTGGCCAGCTCGTCCAGCCAGATCGCCTCGAACTGGGGTCCCCGGAGGGCCTCGGGGTCATGGGCGGAGTAGACCTCCACCACCGCGCCGTTGGGCCAGACCAGCCTGCGCCGGGTGGCCTCCCAACGGGGACGGCGGTCGGGCGGGCAGCAGGACATGACACCGCTCTCGCCCATCACCATCACCTCGCGGGCCTGATCGTGGGTTTCCCCCACCAGGGCCGCGTGGCGCACCCGCCCGGGGTCCCGGGGGCCGGGCCCCTCCACCTGGGCGCGCAGCCATTCGGCCCCGGTGCGCGTCTTGCCCGCACCCCGCCCGCCCAGCACCGCCCAGGTGCGCCAGTCGCCCGGGGGCGGGCTCTGGTGCGGCAGGGCCCAGAATTCGAACAGCCATGGCAGCGCCAGGGCCGCGTTCTCGCTCAGCGCCTCAAGGGTGGCCCGGCGCATCTCGGGCGTCGCGGATGCAAGCAAGTCTGCGCCCGATCTCAGCCCGGGCCGCTTCGAGGTCGAGCCGTCCCGGCCCTGCCCCTTCGGTGTTGCGCTGTCTGGAGACAATGCGGTCCTCCATGTCGATGACGGTCAGTAGCGCCTTGTGATAGGTGCCGAGAATGGACTGGATCTGCCGCGCCTCGGGTTCCTCGCGAAGGCGGTCGGCGCCCTCCCGCAGGGCCTCTTCAACGCGGTGCAGCAGGGCGCGCGCACGGGCGATCAGGTCGCAGTCGGGCGCGACCCGGGACGAAGTCTCTTCTGTCATTGGCATTCCTCGGGTCCGCTGCGCGTGGTGCGGGCAGCGGCAGCGGGCGGTATCGGGCCGAGGGGTCCCGCGCCCCCTGCCCGGGC
>JAFIEC010000424.1 GCA_020832725.1 Paracoccaceae bacterium
CAGAGAAAGGTCGCAGCCCGGCACCTTCGGGCGTGAAACTGGCCGCGAGGTAGCTGTCATCACTGGGCGGGCGCGCGGCAGGGCCGATGCGCCAGTTCCATGGCAGGCCCAGATCGGCCTCGGCAATCGGCAGCGCAGTCAGGCTGTCATCCAGCACCACGACGCGTGCGCCTTCCGGTGTCGGATCACCCATTGCGCCTTCCGTCCCGCGCTGCCCGCGCAACAGCCGCGTCAGGCGATAGCGCCACGGAGCGATCAGCTCAGCAGTTCCCGCCTGCACAATCTCCCATTGCCCAGCGCCGGTTTCCACTGCCAGCGCATTGGCCCCGCCGAACAGGGCAATATCGGTGACGCTTTCCAGCGTGCCTGAGAACAGATCAACAATCAGGTCGTTGCCCAGATCGAAGCGGGAGGTGGGGCCCGCGTAGAAATCCTCGACCAGAACCCCCATCCGCGCGCGCCTGCCGAATGTCGTCAGCAGATCAAACCCGTCACTGGCGGGGCTGCGATAGACCGCCATTTCGCCTGGCCATGGCCGGGCATGGCCGGCGATCAGCGGGCGATGCGGGGCCACATCCTCGCGCAGCTGGGGCAGGTCGAGAAACAGCGCATCGGGGGCACCAAACACCATGGGCGTGGCCAGCGTCGCGGGCCGGGGATTGCCCGGTGGCATATCGTAATTCGCGCGATCCTGCCGCAGGGCCTCGAAGCTACGAAATGTCGAATCCGCGACCGAGACCAGCCGCATGTCCACCTGTCGCCCGTCATGCTCGAGCGCGATCACATCGCAGGGATCCAGCGCCAGGCGAGAGGGTGGCAGGCGAAACACGGCCGTTTCGCGGCCTGACCAGGCTTCCATCAGCGCCCGGCGACAGCGGCGCTCGGCCTCTTCGGGTGGCACGGCCATGGGGAAGCTCTCAAGCGCAATGCGGGAGGTGTCGACTGTAATCCGCTGCGCCTCGACCTGTGCGGCGTCATAATCCTCATCGGCGCGTGCAACCTGCCATTTGAGCGCCTGCGGCAGCTCGGTCTCCTGTGCGCGGGTGAGTTCGAGAGTTTCGGCTCCGGAGGCTCCTGCCTCAGACCCTGCGGCGACCATATCCTCTGCGCTGATCACTGTGACGGCTGCGCGGCCGCGCATCACAAAACGGATCACGCCGCCGGTCTCGACCGCATCAAAGCCGAAATGCCGCGCAAGGGTGGCGATAGAACTGCGCGGGGATTCCAGCGCTGCAATGACATAGCCTTCAACCGCGCCCCAGAGGCCGGCGACATCGATGCGTTCCGCTGGCAGCCCCGCGCGCAGGCAGAGATGGCGCACGAGGGCCGCGAGAGACACGGCCCCCAGCCGCCCGGTCAGCCAGTGGCCAAGCCGCCAGTTCGGGCCATCGGTCCAGACATCGGTCAGCGCTGGAAAGAAGGGATACGGCCGCGCATCCCATGTCCAGGCCGCGCATTCCGGCACATGGACCATCCGGTCGCCATAGACAGATGAGGTCGGGTTATTGGCCGCGTCGCCCCACCAGAGGTAACTCGCTTCGAGATAGGCGCGCTGGATCGCATCATCGCGCCAGCCGTGCGAGAAATAGGGCACGAAACTCTCGGAGGATTTCGGGTCAAAGAACACATTCGGCTGGTTCGTGCCACGATCTACAGCCGGACAGCCCAGTTCCGTGAACCATATGGGCTTTGATTGCGGCACCCATGCGGTCGGGGTTGCAGCTTCCACCCCGCCGGGGCGATCAAAGTGCTGTTCGGACCACCAGGCACGCAGATCCTTGTAGCGAAACACCCATGGCTTGCTGGCACTGCCATCTGAAATCTGCGTCCGCACCTGCGCGGCCCGATCAGACGGGCTGGCATAGAACCAGTCAAACCCTTCGCCGCCTGCGATATTGGATTGCAGATAGGCGCGGTCATGGATCGCGGGCCAGCCTGCTTGCGCGTCAGCATGGTCAAATCCGTCGCGCCAGTCCGAGAGCGGCATGTAGTTATCGATGCCGATGAAATCGATATTGGGATCGGCCCAGAGCGGGTCGAGATGGAACAATACGTCCCCGCTGCCATCTCCCGGTTGATGGCCGAAATACTCTGACCAGTCCGCTGCATAGCTGATTTTGGTGCCCGACCCGAGAATGCTGCGCACATCCGCGGCCAGATCGCGAAACGCCTGCACGGCCGGATAAGTGGATGCATCCGAGCGGATTTGCGTCAGCCCGCGCATCTCGGTGCCGATCAGGAAGGCATCAACGCCGCCTGCCACGGCGCAGAGATGGGCATAATGCAGGGTCCTCCGGCGCAGGCCGGAGTCATTTGCAGGGCCAGTCCAGTTCTCCCTCGCGCCGAAGATGGTGAAACTGGCGGGTGTCGCGCTGCCGAAGAAACTTGCGACTTGTGCGGCGGCACTCGCAGTCTTGTCGGCACTGCCTGCAAAACCTGCCGCTGGCGAACAGGTGATGCGCCCGCGCCATGGAAACTTGGGTTGGCCGATAGTGGCTGCATTGTCGCTATAGGGATCGGGCAGCGTGTTGCCGGGCGGCACATCCATCATCAGAAACGGATAGAAGGTCACGCGCAGCCCGCGCGATTTCAGCTCCCGGATCGCCTGCACCACGGCGAAATCAGCCGGTGTGCCACCATAGACCGGGCGATCCTGATCGTCACGGCTCACCAGCTGCGCCGTCAGGCGCGTCACGCCATTCACGATCCAGCTGGCATTGGGCGTGGATTTGTCGCTGAATTCCACCTTGGGCCGGATGGTACAGTTGCCTGCGCGCAGGTCATCGCCGAACCAGGATACCACGAGGCTGACGCTTTCGACGGCGGGCACCATGGCCTGCAAGCGATCCAGCGCCACGATGATATCGGCCGTGTCGGTTACCGCATTGGCATTCTCGGCGCTGCTGGTGCCGCCGATGGTCGTGTTCAGGAACGCGTTGGTGATTGCACGCCCACCCTCGGTTTTGCGCACAACATCTGTCGCATAGGTGAACTCACCCGCCGAAGGGATCAGCGTGACAGCGCGGGTCAGTCCTTCGGCGGTGTCGGGATCGGCCAGCGGACGAAAGACCTCAAAGGTCAGCTGCGGGATGCGGTTGCCGTAATCGCTGAGCGGCAGGTCTTCGAACATGACATAGGCTGTGCCCCGATAGGCGGGCGTGCGGGCCGCACCCATCCTGGCCATGATGAAGGGATCGGGTTGCTGCGCGTCATCACCCGGATACCAGCGCCAGGTGATGCCCGAGAGATCAAGCGGTTTGCCATCGGCCCAGATGCGTCCAATGCCAGTAATGGGGCCCTCCGCGAGCGCGACTGCGAAAGACGCATAGTACAGATATTCGGTGGTTTTGACCTTTGGCCCGCCACCTTTGCCACCGCCGCGCTGGGTCGTGGTGCGCGTCTCCTCCCGATAATCCGTGGCCCAGATGATATTGCCGCCGATCCGCATGCGCCCATACACGCGCGGGATCACGGCGCCCTCGGTCGAGGAGGTGATGCGCAGCGTGTCGAGCCGCGCGCCCTCGATCCGTTGCGCCGGTGCCAGCGAAGAAATCAGCCAGCTGTCGATGGCCGAGCCAACAGTGGCCCCGATCATGCCGCCAATCGCGGCACCGGACAGGCCAAGGAAGGCCCCGCCAAAGCTCAGACCGATGCTGGAGCCGACAGCGCCGAGGACCAATGTTGCCATTTGCAGTCAATCTCCGGCGGGAAACAGGAAGGCAAAGGCGATGCGCCGTCGCCAGGCGGGGGTGAGCGGCTGCTCGATCACGCCGAGCCGCTCATAGGCGTGGATGAAGCTGTCGGGCCCGGTCAGGATCCCGACATGCTTGGCTATCGCGCGCGGCATCATGCGGAACAGGAGTAATGCGCCGGGTGGGGCGTTTGCCGCTGGCACTTCGATCATCATCTTGCGCGCGCCCTCGGCCAGCACCTCGCGCGGACCGCTCTCGCCCCAGTCGCGACTGTAGGGCGGGATCGGGAACGGCTCAGGCCCAACGACCTCGCGCCAGACGCCGCGCGCCAGGCCCAGACAGTCACAACCAACCCCGCGCAGGCTCGCCTGGTCGTGGTACGGTGTGCCGAGCCATGTGCGCGCGGCTGCGATGACCACAGACGGATCAGCACTTCTGCGCTGGTTCGCTGTGATTGCATCCCTCACAGCACACCCCCTTCATGGCCACCCTCGCGCGAGGCGTAGCGCAGGATCGTGTCCTGCCCCGGAATATGGGGAAAGCCCCGGAAATTCGCGACATTCGCAAACTTGGCGCTGCAGGTCTCGATCCGCTTGTCGCAACCTGCGCGGATGGTGAAAGCGTCGCCCTCAGTGACAGCGCGTACAGGTGCTTCGAGCAGAGTGAGAATGGCCACGCCATCCACCAGATCATGCGCCAGCACTTCGGCCCGTCTCCCGGCATTTGCACCGGAGGCCCATTCTACCGTTCCAAAAGCGAACCATCCCGAGGTAAACCCCGACAAGCCAGAGGTCGTGAAGGCCCGATCGCGCAGCTGATCGACCACGGTGCCAGTGCCCTTGTAGGCCGGGTCATTCAGATTGACGCCGCAGCGCGCATCGCCCAGCGTGGCATCGCAGCCTGCCTGAAATGTCCGCCCAACTGTCTGGCCCAGCACATGCGCGAGCGAGCGCACTTCGGCCACAAAGGCCATGCGCCCGCGCCGGATTTGCCCGACAGCACCCCGGCGCATCAGCACGCGCTGGCTGGTGTCGCCCCAGTTCACCCGCCAGAGCTCGACCTCGGCTGCGTCCCAGCGCCCGTCCAGAATATCCGTCTCGGTGATGCGGTCTGACGACAGCACACCTTCCGCATCCTGTGCATCAACCGACAGGTCCGATCCGGCCCGGATTTCCGAGGCCGCAAAGCCGCTTTCCGGCTCGAACTCGGTGCCCTCGAACACCAGCACGCGGTCATGATCGGTGAAGCCGAAGGCCACGCCGTCAGCGCGGGTGATCCGCCAGCACCAGGCCAGCGTGGTCGTGCCGTCATCGAGATGCGCCTGCAGCGCAGGGGAGAGGGATTTCACGATTGCTTCCGTTCCGTGGTTGAATTGTAAAGCGGTTGTCTTTACATTTGTGGTCAAGTGATCGCAGGAGAACGCAGCATGACCGCCGTGACCCCCAATGAGGACGCCCAGCGCCGATCGCTGATCAACCTTCGCGTCACTCCGCGTGACCGCGATCTGATCGACCGTGCTGCAGCAGCTTTGGGCAAGAACCGCTCGGAATTCATGATGGAGGCCAGTCGGCAGGCCGCCGAGGATGCGCTTCTGGATCGCACGGCGTTTCGGCTGGATGCCACTCAGTTCGGTTCTTTCGTGGCGCAGCTTGACGCGCCTCCCGTCGCGAATGAGCGTCTGCGCAAACTGCTGGCCACCCCCGCGCCATGGGAGAAGTGACGCCGGGCAATGCACCACTGCGCGCACCGGAACTGTTGAGCGACGCGCATCAGCTTGAGGGTTTTTCTTCAGGGGCGCCCACGCTGGATGCCTGGCTGAAACGCAAGGCCCGCGCCAATCAGACCTCGGGGGCATCGCGCAGCTATGTGCTGTGTCGCGGTCAGCGTGTTGTCGGGTTCTATGCGTTGGCGGCGGGATCGGTCAGCCATGATCTTGCACCGCGCAAGCTGCGTCAGAACATGCCCGATCCGGTCCCGGTCATTGTGCTGGGGCGATTGGCCATTGACGCCTCAGAGCAGGGCAACGGTCTGGGACGCGCCTTGCTGCGCGATGCGGTGTTGCGGATCACGGCTGCCGCACAAGAAGTTGGCATTGCGGCCATTGTGGTGCATGCGCTGAATGATCGGGCCAAGGCATTTTATCTTGAGGCTGGATTTGCGGAAACGGTGGTAGAGCCGATGACGCTGTTCCTGCGCATCAAGGATGTGCAGAAGTTGCTGGGTGAAGGCTGACCATCATCTCCGGATCTCCAGCAGGGGAATGGAAGTGATCGAGCCCAGCCGCTCGATATCAAGCGTCACGTCCAGCGTGTCGCTGTCGAAACGGACGGGAACGTCGAATTCGAAGCCTGTGGTGATGCTGACGCCTGCGGCCGGGGCTGTCCCGAATGTCACCACGCCAGTCGCGGTATCGACCGACCAGCCACTGGCCTGTTCAACCCCGCCCAGCGCGAGGCGGACAGTTCCGGCGACCGGTTTGGTGATGGCGCGGGTCCATGTCTGATTGCCCGAACTGTAGCGTTTCAGGAGCGCAAACGAGATCACGCTGCCATTCCCGGTGCCGATGGGTTGGTCCAGCGGGCCGGGTATCTGAGAGGGCGCGCAGGATTTGTAATCCGACCAGTCCCGGAAGCGAAACCCGTGCAACCGGCCATTGCGGGCTTCAAAGAAGGCGACGACTGCCGCCAGATCATCGGCGCGGCGGATGCCATAGGCGACATCATAGCGACGGCGCGAATTGGCCCAGCTGGCATTGCGCTCCTCATCGCCGCTCGCCAGTTCAACGATCTGGGTCCTCCGCTCCGGCCCGCCGCGCGCGCTGCGGCTGATATTGTCGGGAAACCTGACCTCGTGAAACGCCATAAAGTCTCTCCATGGTTCGTGCTCTGGCCCCTGCAACCGGTGCCCACTTGCAGGGTCGCACTCACATGCCCCGCCGCCCGAGATTGACTGCGCGCGCAATATCGGCGGCAAACTGTGTCCTCGACTGCCGAAAGCTCTCGGCATCGCGCGCCATGATGGTGACGTTGACGGTCGTGCCGCCATCGGCGCCCGCGCCGCGCGCGCCATAGCCCGCCGCTTCGCGGCGCGAGAGCACGCGCTCACCGCGCTGCAGGATCGCAGGCACTTCATCGGGTTTGAGGCCTGCCCAGCCGCCCGAATGCATCCGCGGAGCACCTGCGAAAGCCATGGCCGGCATCATCCGCCCCGGAGCGGGGCCGCCGACCACACCGCCTGCATGGAAGATATTGGCAAACAGCCCACCTGCGCCGCCCAGCACCCCGGACAAGAGCCCTGCCAGCGGCCCGAGGATGAAGCGGCGTGCGGCCAGCCGTGCCAGATCAGCGATCATCGAAGTGACCAGATCGCGAAAGTCCAGCTTCCCCTTGCGCACGAAATCGGCGACGGCGTTCTCGGCCGCGCCAAAGGCACTGACCAGCACCTGACCGATATCGGCCCCGATATCGCGCGCCTTGTCAGCATAGTCCGAGAGTGCTGCTGTGACCGCCTGCCAGCCAGTCAGCGCCTCGGTCGCGCCACTCGCGGTATCCGATCCAGCCTGACGCCCGGCAGCGCCTGCACGTCCAGCCGCAGCTTCGGCCTGATCGAGGGCGTCATTCATACGCTGCGCCCCGGCCGTGGCGGCATCCAGCGCATCTGCGCTTTCCTCCCCAGACCCGCGCACCGCTGCCAGCAATGCGGCCATGGCCTCGCGCGCACCATCAAAGGCGCTGGCAAGTGTCGCATCTGCCCGGGCGCGAAATCTCTCTGCGGATCGCTCGGCGCGCAGGATGCCTGCATCGAAACTCGACACCCATGCCTGCATGCCCAGCGCGTCGATCTGGAAGCCCGCCCCGATCACATCAGCGATCTGATTAAACCCCGGCGCAATCCGGCTCAGGAAATCCGCCCATGTCTGGCCCAGAAACCGCATGAGCCGCAGCCAGAGCGCCTCGATATCGGCGCGCATGGCCCTGAAGCGGTCGCCAAAGGCTGACATCGAGGCCGCCATGCCATCCCAGACTGCGCGGGCGACATTGCCCATCAGCTCCAGTGCTGCGCCAAACCCGCCTGCACCGGAGACCAGCCGCCCGAACTGATAGACCAGCTCGCCCGCGCTCACGATCAGCGAGCCAATGCCCGTGCGAATGAGCGCGCCGCGCAGGACCACTAGAGCCGTGGCGAGGCCGCGCACTGAGAGTGCCGCTGCGGCCATTCCTGCGACCCAGCGCCCGGCCAGGAAGGCGGCGAATGTGCCTGCGATGCTGACAAGGCGGCCGAGATTGTCAAAGAGGCCCCGGATTGTCATGCCGAGCGGCCCGGTTGTGCGTGCGACAGATGCCATGGCATTGGCCACAGCTTCGAGCGCGGGGGCTGCCGCGACAGCCAGCTGGTTCGAAAGCCCGCGCCAGATCAGGCCCAGCCGCGAGATCGCGTCATTGGTGCGTTCGATCTGCGCGGCATCCTGATCGGACACCACGACGCCGAAATCGCGTACATCCTGCGTGGCCTGCCGCAAGGTGGCGCTGTCGATGCGCCCAAAAACCAGTGCTGCGCGATCGCCAAAGAGCTGCGAGGCGACAGCCGCGCGCTCGGCTTCGGGCACAAACTGACCCAATGCTTCCTGAATGGTGGCAATGCGGGCATCCAGCGGCAGGCGTTGCAGCTCTTCCGCCGAGAGGCGCAAGCGGCGCAGCGCTTCGACAGCAGGGCCTGTGCCAGAGGCCGCTTGCGACAACCTGCGCGTCAACTGGATCGTTGCCTGTTCAACCTGACCCATGGACACGCCCGCCAGATCGCCTGCGCGTTCCAGCACCTGAATGCTGGCGACGGTTGTATCGAGCGAGGCGGCAAGCTTGGCTTGCGCATCCACTGTTTGCAGGCCTGACCGGATCATGGCGACGCCTGCGGCAGTCGCAGCCGCAACAGCAGCCGCTGCCGCCACCTTGACCCGGCGCGAGAAGGCCGCCAGCCGGCGGTTCGCCGCCTCCATCTCCTGGCTCAGCCGACCAAAGCCACGCTTGCCAGCCTCGCCAACGCCCTCGAGCTCAGAACGAACCTGACGCCCGCCCACAGCCGCAAGGCGGACGCTAACCCGTTTCTCCGCCATTCTGCGTTTCCATCTGTTCGTTGAGTTTGAGGACCATCACGGCCTCGATGCCGGGCAAGAGTTCCGCCATGACCATTGACGGCACGCTCAGCGCCTGACCCATTGCCAGTGCGGCGTTCATGTCCCAGCCGATGACGGCACCGGGGGCGATGCGCAACTGGCCGCCAAGGCGGCCGACCAGATCCCGAACCTGCCAGCCTTCGTAGGTGAGGGGACGGTTCAGTTTTGCGGGACAGTTTTCGCAGGTTTGCGTGCGGCCTTCGCTGGGTTCGCAACCCTCGCAGTAGCGCGCGCCCCCGCCGAATTCCCACTCGGCGAGGGCGCAGAGGCGTTTTTTTCCTGTTCCAGCAGCAGACCCTTCGAGACATAGGTCAGCTGGAAGGCTTCAAATATGGGCCAGATGTCTAGCAGCGCGTCGATGGCCTCTGGGCTTGGGTCGATGACATTGCCATCAGCATCGCCAATGCCCTCCCAATCCAGCACGGCCCGCCGCGCAAGCGCCTTCGCGAAGGCCATGGCGCGGGACTCGTCGGGTGCATCATCTGGCAGGCTTTCCAGCGCCGGGTCCGCACGCGTGGCGACCATCAGCGCCGTGGTCAGGGGGCGCAGCTGCACGCGCACGCCCGGGGCGAGATCATGCCAGCGGGGCGCATTGGTCAGATCGAGGGTCAGCATCAATAGGTCTCCACTGCATTGATAAGGGTGGCGGTGCACATCCGGCCCTCGGTCGCATCGCGCGCTGCCTGCCAGTCGAATGTGGCCTGTACGCCTTGGGGGCCAGAAATCTCGATGCGCGGGCGCGGCAGGTAGACAGCATGCACCACAAAGGTGAAACTCTCGCCCGAGGGCAGCACATAGGCGAATTCCATGGCGCAGGCCTCGCCATTGATCGCCTGCGTCACCAGTGTCTGATCGGCGAAGCGCACCTCGATCCGGCCGGTCAGGGCGGCGATGCTTGGGTCGGCACCGTCAATGCGTCCATCCGCACGAATGGTCTCGATCCGGTCAAGGTTGTTGGCATAGGTGATCTCTGCTGACACCACATTGCCCAAATGCACCCCATTGCGTTTGATCGATCCGTTGAAATGGCCGAAGCGTTGCAGGTCAAGCGTGGCAGGCGTGCCTGCGCTGGTCGTTGTACCGACAGTTTCACCTTGCGCCACCAACCGCGCCGTCGCTGTCAGCAGGCCCGAGCGCTGCATCTGCCATGACAGCTGATCCAGAACGCAGCCAGAATACATCGCATAGCGCGGCACCTCGGGCATGCCGGTCTCAATGGACAGCGAGGGCAGGGACCAGGCACCCGACTGGAATTCGTGGGTGTAGGGCGCTGATACCCCCGTTGTCGTTGGGTTGCCAAAGGCTGCCTTCAGCCAGAACCCGAATGCCTGCGCATCGATGGGCACCACCACATCGCCATCCGAGGTCACCGCATCCTTGATCGGCGGCAGCGGATCGCGGCCATAACCCAGAAGCTCGCTGTTCAGGAGCGGCTGCTCCGCCCCCAGCGTCGCACTGGCGAAAGGCATGCGGGTGAAGCCGCTCGCCGGTGGGGTGCCATATGTCGTCTCGAACGCAAGCGCCATCTGCGCCCGCGCGCCTTGCGCACGTGCCATGTCGGGTTTCCTCGGATTGTCAGGATGGATCAGGTTAGCGGGTCGGCGGTTGAATAGTGCAGGATAATCGGGATCACCGCCGCCTTCAGGCTCGCCGCCCCCTCAACAGGCAGATCGATCGGTCGCGGGGCTTCCGCCTCGACCCAGTCGCAGAGCCCGCCCAGCGTGCGATCGGTGGCGATGGCCGCGCCGATGCTGGCGGTCAGCGTATCGAAAGCGGCGTCACGCGCCGCGCCTTGGACCACCGCCTCGATTTCGGCGCGGTGCTGGTAATGGTAGCGTAGCGGCGACAAGGTGACTTCAGGCTCTCCCGGCTCGCCATCGCGCAGAATCAGCAGGCCAGAGGCGGGCACTCGTTCGGGCAGCACCTCGCCGCGTAGCACATGCACATGCGGGACCGTACGCAAAAGGTCCGCCAGGGCGGAGAGTATGGATTCGCGGGGGGTGGGCATAGCAGGCAACGCCAGTTATTTGTAGTGACTAAGAGTCGGATGCATGGGTTGACCTTTTCAACAAGCCGCCGGGCAGCAGCGGGAGGAGTTTTTCGAATGGCAGATTGGATTTATGTCGATAATTCAAACGTATTCATCGAAGGCCAACGGGTAAGCGCCGTTCGGCAGGGTATGGCGCTGGACATCTACGATGCGATGGCAAACCGGATCATCGACACTGGCTATAGGATTAGCTTCGGCAAGCTGTACCAGTTAATCGCAGGTACTGACCGTCAGGAAACCGCTCGGGCCATGCTATTCGGCTCTAGACCGCCAGAGAACGACGCCATCTGGGACATCGCAAAACGTGCTGGATTCGAAGTCGTCACACACGACAGGAATGCTGCGAACAAGGAGAAGAAGATCGATACCGGTATCGTCACTGAGATGACCAGAGATGCGTATCGAAATGCTTCTCCCGGAGACGTTTTTACTATCGTATCTGGAGATTCCGACTACGTTCCGACCGTCGAAGCGCTGATTGGAGACGGCTTTCAAGTTGACGTCGTGTTTTGGGATCATGCGGCGCGAGAGCTTCGTGATGCGTGTTCTAATTTCATCTCGCTCAACCCGCATCTTGATGCCCTAACGACCTAGTTCGAGAGACCCACTACAGTCTCACGTCCACCCAATGCGCCAGGATCGCACCTGGTAGGGCGTCCTGCGCGGCCCTCGTATCCCGCGCGAGATCCAGCCGCTTCGGCAGCTTGACCTGTGGCAACAGCAGGAAGATCGGTACGGTGGCAACGCCGCGCCCTGTCTTTGACCTCGAGGCAACAGCCCGCCCGCGCGCATTGAGCCGCCCTTCGGCCACCAACAGGCTTGGCCCACTGCGCCGATAGACGAAGCGCAGCCGCAGGCCTGTGCGGCGTTCCCATTCGCCAGGGGTGATCTTGCCCCCGCGCAACCCGCGTCCGGCGGCTGGTGTCGGGATCGTCAGCCAGAACCCATTTTTCGAACGGATGAGCGGTCCGGTATCATGTGCACTGATGATGGTCGGGGCCTTTGACCAGACCAGCGAGGCTGCGTTCAGGCTGGGCTTACCCTTTGGGAACTGCTCGGAGCGGATTGTGCGCGCGAGCCGCTGACCCAGCCCCGCGCCGGTGATCTGCGCGCGCCACGAGTTCTTAAGACTGTTGCCAGCCTCGCGCGTGGCGGCGGTAACGGCCCGTTCGCCCGCCTTGATCTCGGCGGCCATCATGGCAACCAGATCGGGGGTGATGTCGAGTTTCAGCTTCATGCTGGCCTCAGATCCACGGTCCAGACTAACCGCTCGCGATCTCGCACTGGCTCGCCCTGAATAAGGAAGGCGTCACCATCGATCTCAATGCGGTCGCCCGGGCGCGGAGTGGGCACCTCGGCTGCGCGCAGATCAACTCGGGTGGTTTCCGACCAGAGCCGCGCCTCACCGAAGCTGGTGACATCATCCGCGCGGCGGGTGACCACGCGGATGAGTTGGGGAGCGCCGCCCTCGGCGATATAGACAGCGTCCCGCGCGATATTAACATCGGCAAACAGCCCATCAATAGCGGCGGCAAAGGTGTTCATCACGTCCGCCTTGCGCTACGCAGCACCTGCGGGCGGGTGCAGATCGGCAGCGGGTTGCTTTCGATCTCGAGGCGCACCCATTCATCACGGTCGCGATCCGGGATCATCCGTGCATAGAGCGGCAGACCCACCGTGTTGACCGTCTCGAAGGTGTCGGCGGGGGCGTAGTAGATCTCGAACAGTCCCTCGACGCCTTCGGGATAGAAATACGCCTTGTCCGTCGGCACGCCAAAACCAAGCCCGCCCCGATAGCGGCGGAAGGTAATGCCGCCAAAGCTGACCTCTTCGCCCACACGGCCGCGCAGATCAGCCGCGGCGGCGGTGTTGAGATAGGTCTCGCGTACCTCCTTGTGGGCGACCAGATCGGCGAAGAAGGCCGAGCCGCATTCGGCGCGCAGCTGCACCTGACCGGCCGCCAGACCCCCAAGGCTGTCCTCGACGCTCTCGATCATCGCCTGGCAGCGTTTGCGCAGTGCACCAGAGCCGGGAGACTGGTTGTCCAGATCAAAATCCACCTCTGCGGCAGGGGTGATGTTGAACTCGGTATAATAGTTGATCACCGTGGCCCCGTCCTTGGGGTCCTTCACCACGCCCTGAATGCCGTTGAAGAGGTGGAACTCGAACGTGGCCTCGGCATCGTTGCGCAGACGGCCCAGCTTGCGCGCGACCTCGGTCTGGACCTGCTGCACGGCGGTTTCCGAGCCGAAATCGCGAATGCCCTGGATTTCCGAGGCCCAGAGCACGTCCTGCTTTTTGAACTGGCGCACAACAAAGGCGCGCATTTCGCGCCGCTCGGGGATCTGGCTCTCATAGGCCGAGCCGCGTTCCGAGAACGGGATCAGCTGTAGCGTGCCATCCCGACTTTCAATCATGACGGTGCGCGTGCGTACGCCGCGCGACCCGAAGAGCGCTGCACCCGAGAGAATCGCGGGCTTGAAGGGGATGTTTTCGAGGGCACGGGTCAGCTCGATGATGGAGAAGGCATCGCCTTCAAAGATGTCCATGGTGGCCATGGGAATGTCCTTTCCGTTGAAGGGTCAGCGTTGGAGGATGCCAAGACCGGTGAGCGCCGCGATGGCGGTATTGGTCTGGCCCTCGGTAATACCGTCCGGCCAGATGATCTCATGGCGGTTGACGATGGCAGGGCCGCGGACCAGCACGACAGCAGGCGCGTCTGCATCCGTGGCATCGGCCTGACCCCAGAGGATCCCGGCGGCGTTCTGGCTGCCGTTCGATGCACCGGGGGTCAGCACCGTGTATTTGCCGCCCGAAGTGATCTTGCCCAGCACCGTGCCGGGGGCGAGCTTGCCTGCGCCCGAAGCAAGGGTGACAGTTTCGCGGGTATAATCCCGCAGGACTTCCCAGATCAGGAAGCCACCGGGATATTGGCCTTTCACAAGCGTGGTCATGGGGAATTACCCTTTCAGTTTGAAGGTGCGGGCGATGACATCACCCCAGGGGCGGGCATTTGGGCCGGGCCCGGGTTGCGGATGGTGCGAGGTGATCTGCGGCTCGGCCTCGGCCTTTGCGGCGAGCAGTTTCGCGCGGACAGAATCAATGCTGGCAACCTCTTCCAGAAACCGGCCCGCCATCTCAGGCTGGCCCGCAAGACGGCAGAGGTCGATCACAGTGCGCGCATGGGCGATGGCCTCGGCGCGGATGGCGCTGGCGTCCGGCGCAGTGTTGGCGGCTGCAACAGTGCTCTCGGGGGGCGCGTCAGGGGGCGCAGTGGCTGGGAGGGTGTTGGCGTCTGCAACACCCTCGCTTTGTCCAATTGGTGGTGATGCATCCTGCACTGGCGGGGTAGTGTCGCCTGAAGTGGTGTTGTCCTTTTCAACATCACTCTCGGCTTCTGCTGTTGGACATGCCTCTCCCGTCTGATCGGGGTCACCCTCAAAACCGTTGGAGGCGGCAACGGTTTCCGCGACCGCCTCGACCAGTTCGGGCGGCGCATTGCGAAACCGGCCAATGTCGAAGCTCGCAGCAATGCGCACCGGCTCGGACATGCGCGTGGCCAGCCCTAGGTCCAGCGCGTCTTTGGCATCAAACCAGGTCTCTGCCGCCATCAGGGCCGCAATCTCTCCCTCGGGCTTGCCGGATTTGGCCGCATAACCGCGCGTCATGCTGGCGGCCATCTTGTCGAGCGCGCCGGCCATGTCGCGCATGTCGGCCGCCGTGCCCATGACAATGCCCGAGGGATCATGGATCATCAGGAAGGCGTTTTCAGGCATGATGATCTCATCGCCTGCCATGGCGATGTAACTGGCGGCCGAGGCGGCAATGCCATCGATCCAGACTGTGACGGTCCCTGCATGTCGGGTCAGCGCATTATAAATCGCCACGGCATCAAAGACCGAGCCGCCGGGGCTGTTGAGCCGTAGATCAATCGGTGCGCCCTCGGGCAGCGCGCCCAGTTCGGCCAGAAACCCCTTGGCGCTGACGCCGTAAGCCCCGATTTCGTCATAGATCAGCACTTCCGCCCCGGAGGCCCGGGCGCGGATCGTGTACCAGCTGTTCATGGTGTTACTCCTGATTGGTAGCCCCGCCGCGTGGCGTTGCGTCTGTCCGATCGGTATCGTCGCCTGTGTCGCCTGCGTCGGGCCGCCGCGCCGGCGTGGCCCGCGCCCCTTGGGTCTCGCCGGGACTGGTGCGGTAGTGCAGCCCGAGATCAGCGGCGCGTTTCGCATCCACTGCATTCTCGCGGTCGACTTCCTCGACATCGTAGCCGGTGGCCTCGACCACCTTGCGCCGCGAGGTGATGCCCGCCTCCATCGCCAGCACCTGCGCCTGGATGTCTTTCAGCGGATCGACCCAGTCCCAGCGCGGCGGGATCCATTGCACCATGCGCGCGGCCGCGGGATCGGCGAGGTCCAACCGCCCCGCCAGTTGCGCCATCTCCAGCCAGCGCGCCCAGATCGGACGGCAAAGCTGATGCGCGATCACCCCGTGCTGCAGCTGCTGAACGCGGCGGCGGAACTCGACCAGTTCGGCGCGCAGGCTGGAATAGTTGGCTTGACGCACATCACCCGTCACCAGATGATAGGGCAGACCCAGCGATGCCGCGACCGCGAGCAGCGTCCGGTACTGGAACGCCTCGTAACCGCCACCGACATCGGCGGGGCTCGAGAACTTCACATCCTCGCCCGGCAGCAGCACCTGCATGGTGCCGGGCTCGAGGCTGGCAATGGCCGCGCCATCCAGATCGGCGGCCCCTTCGCCCATCATCGGCTCTTCGGGCGCGGTTTTTGTGATGAAGCCAGCGAACATCGCGGCGGTCTTCTTCCGGTCAAGCTCGGCATCGTCATACTGATCGAGCAGGAACAGCCGCACCATGGCCGGGGCCACATGCGGCAGGCCCCGGATTTGCCCCGCATCTAGGGCGCGGTAGATGTGCAGCACATCCTCGGCGGGGACGCGCACTGTTTCGGGAATAGCCACACGCTGGTCCGTGCTGTCACCAGGATGGCTGCGGCGAAAATGATAGGCCACGCGCCGCCCGATCAGGTCAAACTCGATCCCGCAGCGGATGCGGTTGCCATTGGCCGCTGTCTCCGTCTTCTCGAAGGGCAGCATCTCGGCCTGCAGCAACTGCATCTGCAGGGGCACGAGCAGGCCGTCCTCAGCGCGGCGGGGCCGCAGCCGCACGAAACACTCGCCCGCGACGAACATCTCCCGCGCGACCATGGCTTGCAGACCGTAGAAATCGGTCAGCCCATCCGCATCGGCCTCATCGGTCCAGGCGAGCCACAGTTTCTGCACCCGGTCGCGCAGACCCGGATCCTCGATCAACGACGACGGCTTGATCCCGTCGCCCACTAGATTCGAGGCAAAGGCCTCGCAGGCATTCGCGGCATAGCCATTGGTGACAACCAGTTCGCGTGCGCGGGCCAAGAGCCGTGCCCCGCCCGAAGAAATCAGCGCGTTGATATTCTCCAGCGGAGGGTTCCAGCCGCGCAGCCGGCGCTTTGACATTGCGCCCTCGAGACGGGCGCGCACCCCAGCAGGGCCGCCCGGAGCCGGACGGCGAAACCTGTCGAACAGCCCCATGGATCACAGCCCCTTGGTTGTGGTGATGCGCAGCTGCCGCACGATGCGCCGCCCTTCGGCTGCAGCGATTTCGCGATCCAGCGCCTCGATAGCCCGGTCTATTTCCGCCACTGAGCGGTAATCAACGGTCTTGCCGTCATAGCTGACCCGCGCCACGCCCGAGGACCGCTGCGCAGACAGGGCATCGCGGCGGGCGCGGAGATCGGTGATTGTCGGCATGATCCGCGCTCTCTATGTTTGGACCGGTATTGCTGCCCGGAGGAACCATGTCCGAACCTGTCGCCCGTCTGCTTATCGAACTCGAGGACATCAGCCCTCGCATCTGGCGGCGGGTCGATGTGCCAACCGGGATCACCCTGACGACCTTGCATGAGGTCATTCAGGCCGTGATGCGCTGGGAATATGCGCATCTGTATGAGTTTCGCGCAGGGGAACGGGTCTATGGCGATCCCTTTCCCGGCATGGAGAGTCCATTGCAGCGGGTCTACAAGGCGTCCGGCATTCGTCTGAACCAGTTGATTGATCGCCATGTGACCAACTTCCTCTACGTCTACGATTTCGGCGATGACTGGCGACACCGCATAACTGTAGAGGACGTCCGCGACGGCGATCCCGACACGGATTATCCGGTCTTTGTCGAGGGTGCGCGCCGGGCACCGCCCGAGGATGTTGGCGGGCTTCCCGGTTTCGAGGAATTTCTGAAAGCCATGGGCAATCGGCGCCACCCGCAGCATGCAGAACTCACGGAATGGGCGGGAGGTGGCTTTGACCCTGAAGACATTGGGCCGCGCGAAATCGAACTCGACCTCGCAATGTTGGCCGAGTTCCGGCGCAGGGTGCGTGCAGGACACAAAAGCAGGGCAAAGAATAAGACCTGATCACGCCATGTAACTCGACCGCACTGTCCGCCGCCGTGCAGATGGTCGGGCTGACGTCGCAGCGCCGGACGCTGTATCGCGCGCGGATATACGCGTTTCCAGCTCCAACTGCCGCTCCAGTTCCGCCCACCGTGCCTCTGGCCAGCGATCCGCACCTGCAATCCAGGCCGCCGCCCGTGCATAGATCCGGCAGTCCAGTGCCTCGTTGCGCTCGCGCAGCTTCTGCCATTCCAGCTTGGTGAAGCCGCGCTTCGACTTCACCGTGATCAGCTGCTCGGCGGTCAGCTGTTTCAGCCATTCGCCATCGGCCCAGTTCGGCAGATGCACCGTTCCTGGCGGAAACGAAGCACCGGCGGTGATCTCTTCCGGCGTTGGCCGGTCCTGCCGCAAGAAGCGATAGGTCTCGGCCTTGAAGGTCGAGGTCGCCACCGACCAGAGCCGCGCCCCACGCCGCAGCCGCTTGCCGCCCACTGTGGCATCGACATAAGTCGGGCCGGTTACAGGGCTAGAGCGGTTGAAGCCTTCCAGCCCTTTGACCGGCGCCACCTGCGCGAACCCGACCTGCCGCGCCCAAGCGTAGACGGCACTGGTTTCATATCCTGTATCGATGGCCAGCCGCGCGATGGTCAGGTGCTGGCCGCTTTCATGCGCCCATGTGCGCCCCAGCAGATCAGTCAGCGTCTGCCAGCATCCCGGATCGCCGGGACCACCCTCGATCACGATATGATCGACCAGCCAGCTTTCAAAGCCCCGGCCCCAGGCCCAGACATCAATCTCGATCCGATCCTTCTGCACATCTGCGCCAGCCGTCAGGAACAGCCCACCAGCCGGGACTGTGCCCGGCTTCCAGTCTTCCCGCCGTTCCGCCAGCCGTTGCCAATCCGGAGCCTCGCCGGTCTCGAACCAGGTCTCGCCCAGAATGGTGTTGCGAAACGCCCGCATGGCCTCGTCATTGCCCTGTGCTGCCTCCCAGGCCCGCGCGATCCGCGACCAACTGAGCCAGCCGATGGGCGAATAGAGCGCCGAGAGGTGATAGCCGACCGTGTGCGGATCCGCCGATGCGGCCATCGCGCGCCATTCCCCAGCGGCCAGCATCGCTGTCTTGTGATGCTCGGCGATGGGTCTGTCGCAGTTCTCGCAATGGTATTCTGCCGTTTCCGGTCGGCCCTTGTCCCAGCGCAGGCGTTCGAACCGCAGCCATTGTCGGTGACCACAATGCGGGCACGGCACATGATACCGCCGCTGGTCGCTCGCCTCGAACTCGCGCTCGATCCGGCTCAGCCCCCGAATGGTGGGGGTCGAGATCAACAGCGCCTTGCGCCGATGCGCGAAGGTCAGCGACCGCGCCTCGGCCAGGCTGACCGGATCGCCTTCTTCATCCGCTGAGGCCGGATAGGCATCGACCTCATCGAGAAACAGATATCGCGCAGGCGTTGAGCGCAGCCCCACTGCCGAGTTCGCCCCGGTCATGATCAGGATGCCGCCTGCGAATTCCTTCGACAGCATTGTGTTGCCCGCGTCCCGCGAGCGCGCAGGCTTGATCCGCTCGCGCAGCTCCGGGCTTTCCTCGATCAGCGGATCGATCCGCTGGCGCGAATTGCGCTTGGCCAGTTCCACGGTCGGCTGCACCGCCAGCATCGGACCCGGCGCATGGTGCATCACAAACCCGATGAAGCAGTTGCCCGCTTCTGTCGCGCCCACTTGGGCTGCCTTCATGAACACCACTCGTTGCACGGGGCTCGAGGGCGAAAGCGCATCCATGATCTCGCGCATATAGGGCGTGCGCGCAGTGCGATACCTGCCCGGTTCCGCTGACGCGCGCGAGCTGAGCCAGCGATGCCGGTCGGCCCATTCCGACACCGTCAGGTCCGGATCGGGTCGGATTCCGCGCGACCAGGCGCGCAGCAGATCGGTTGCGCCGTCGAATTCGGTGATCGTGCTCTCCACACCTTGCCTCTGCTCTCACTGGCGGAACACCTCCCGTTGCTTGCCGGTATGGCAGGCTTCTGCTAGCGCCGATGGATGAAGGGCTGCGGGCAGCCGACGGAGACGAACAGCATGGCGCAATCACCCGCAGTGAAGATCGTGGCATTGACAGCACTTGCGATGGTGGCCTTTGCCGCGAACTCGGTTCTGAACCGTATTGCACTGGCCGAAGGTGAGGCCGACGCGCTGACCTATACCGGCGTTCGCCTGGCCTCCGGCGCGCTCATGCTGATGGTGATCCTTGCGTGGCGGGGGGCAAGGCCAGGCTGGGGGCGGATGGGCGGCAGCATGGGTGGCGCGTTTGCGCTCTTTCTCTATGCGATAGCGTTTTCCTATGCGTATCTCGACCTTGCCGCCGGAACAGGGGCGCTTCTGCTCTTTGCCGCTGTGCAGCTGGGCATGTT
>JAFIEC010000222.1 GCA_020832725.1 Paracoccaceae bacterium
CGGGCCGGAAATGAAAATGGCCGCCCCGGCCGGCGGGCGCGGCGCGGCCCTTGTCGCCGCACGGGAAACTGAATAGACCCTCGGGCGGCCCTGACACCGGGAGTTTCACATGTCTGCACCCAAGAAAGTCGTGCTTGCCTATTCCGGCGGGCTCGATACATCGATCATCCTCAAATGGCTGCAGACGGAATACGGCTGCGAGGTGGTCACCTTCACCGCCGATCTGGGCCAGGGCGAGGAGCTTGAGCCCGCCCGTCACAAGGCCGAGCTTCTGGGGATCAGCCCGGCGAACATCTATATCGAGGATGTGCGCGAGGAATTCGTGCGCGACTTCGTCTTTCCCATGTTCCGGGCCAATGCGGTCTATGAGGGGCTGTATCTGCTGGGCACCTCGATCGCCCGCCCGCTCATCTCCAAGCGCCTGATCGAGATCGCAGCCGAGACCGGGGCGGATGCCGTTGCCCATGGCGCCACCGGCAAGGGCAACGATCAGGTCCGGTTCGAGCTGTCGGCCTATGCGCTGAACCCAGACATCAAGGTGATCGCGCCGTGGCGCGAATGGAACCTGACCAGCCGCACGAAGCTTCTGGAGTTTGCCGAGGCGCACCAGATCCCCATCGCCAGGGACAAGCGCGGCGAGGCCCCTTTTTCGGTGGATGCGAACCTTCTGCACACCTCCTCCGAGGGCAAGGTGCTGGAAGACCCTGCAGAAGAGGCCCCCGATTACGTCTACCAGCGCACGGTGGACCCCGAGGCCGCGCCCGACACGCCCGAGTATCTGGAGGTTTCCTTCGAGCGGGGCGATGCGGTCGCGATCAACGGAGAGGCGCTCAGCCCCGCCACGCTGCTGACCCGCCTCAACGAGATCGGCGGCAGGCATGGTGTCGGGAGGCTCGATCTGGTCGAGGGCCGTTTCGTCGGCATGAAGTCGCGCGGTATCTACGAAACGCCCGGCGGCACGCTGCTGCTCGAAGCGCATCGCGGGATCGAGCAGATCACGCTTGATCGCGGCGCGGCGCATCTCAAGGACGAGCTGATGCCGCGCTATGCCGAACTGATCTACAACGGCTTCTGGTTCTCGCCCGAGCGCGAGATGCTGCAGGCGCTTATCGACCGCAGCCAGGAGCATGTGACCGGCACCGTGCGGCTCAAGCTGTACAAGGGGCTGGCGCGCACGGTCGGTCGCTGGTCCGATCACAGCCTCTATTCCGAGGCGCATGTCACCTTCGAGGACGATGCCGGCGCCTATGACCAGAAGGATGCCCAGGGCTTCATCAAGCTCAACGCCCTGCGCCTTCGCCTTCTGGCCCAGCGCCGCCGGAGGCTGGAGGGGCGCGGGTGACCGGGCTTCTGGAGGTCGAGGTCACCTGCCCGGACGCCGACGTCGCCCGCGACATCGCGCGCGCCTGCCTCTCGGCGCGGCTGGCCGCCTGTGCCAACATCCTGCCCGGGGTCGAGAGCCTGTTTCACTGGCAGGGCGACATCGCAGCCGAGGGAGAGGCGCTGTTGCGGCTCAAGTCACAGGAGGCGCATTTCGACGCGCTGGCCGCAATGATCGCGCGTCATCACCCCTATGACCTTCCTGCGATCACAGCCCTGTCGGTGCGGCGTGCGGGCCCCCGCGTGCAGGGCTGGGTCGAGGCGGAGACAGGCGGGCGCGCGGCGGCCGAGAGCCTCTAGGCTCAGCCGGGCGGCGGGCTGACCTTGCGCGCCTCGGCCCGCTTCAGCCCCAGCCGATGCTCGCGCCAGATGATGATCAGCGCTGCGGCGACCACGATGGCCGAGCCGATCGCCACGTGCAGCGTCGGCACTTCGGCAAAGACGAAATAGCCGATCGCCACCGCCATCAGCATCGAGGCATATTCGAACGGCGCGATGAGCGAGGCGTCGGCATGGCGATAGGCTGTCGTGAGGATCACCTGCCCGATCCCGCCCAGAAGCCCGATCGTCACCAACGCGGCAAGCGTCCATGGCCCCGGCAAGACCCAGCCGAAGGGCAGTGTCAGCAGGGCGAAACCCGCCGCCGTCACCGAGAAGTAGAACACGATCGCCGCTGTCGTCTCGGTGCCCACCATGGTGCGGACGAGGATCTGCGAGACCGCGACGCAGAAGGCGGCGATCAGCACAAGTACCGCGCCGAGCGCCTCCCGGTCGCCCAGCGCGCCGCCCGCCAGGACCGTCAGCCTCGGGGCGAGGATCACCATCACGCCCACAAGGCCCAGCGCCACCGTCGACAGCCGGAACACGCCCACCGGTTCGCGCAGGATGATGCCTGCGAGCACCACCAGCAACAGCGGGGCGGCATAGCCGATGGCCGTGACCTCCGGCAGCGGCAACATGCCCAGCCCCGCAAAGGTCAGCCCCAGCGCCGCAGTGCCGATCATTCCCCGCGCCACATGCGAGCCCGGCCGCTTCGTCTTCAGCCCCGAACGCAGGTCATGGGTCCATGCCAGCCAGACCAGAATCACCAGCAGGGCAAAGAAGGCGCGGAAAAACACGATCTGGCCCGTGGGCACCTCTCCTGCCACGGCCTTGACCAGCGCCCCCAGCACCGCGAACAGCGTAACCGACAGCACCTTGAGCGCGATGCCGCGCAAGGGTCGCATCAGATTCCTCCCGATCCGCGCCCTTCCGGGCGGCTCCACCATGGCGTGCAGACCGGAAAGTGCAAGCGCGCCCGTCCTGCGGCGCGCTGACGCTTGGCATGCGCATCCCCCGTGCCCATATCAGCGCCTGTCCTGACCGGAGACAGACCATGAGCACCTTGCGCACCTTCATCCTGCTGGCCGCCCTCACCGCGTTGTTCGGGGTGATCGGGCTGATGCTTGCGGGCGAGGCGGGCATGCTGATCGCGCTGCTGCTGGCGGGGGGGATGAACATCTTCGCCTGGTGGAATTCCGACCGCATGGTGCTGCGGATGCATGGCGCGGTGGAGGTGGACGAGCGCACCGCCCCCGACCTTGTCGCCATGGTCCGGGGCCTCGCACAGCGTGCGGACATGCCGATGCCCAAGGTCTACATCATCGAGACCGACCAGCCGAATGCCTTTGCCACCGGCCGCAACCCGGAAAACGCTGCCGTCGCCGCCACGACCGGCCTTCTGCGCAGGCTGCCGCGCGAGGAGATCGCGGGTGTCATGGCCCATGAGCTTGCCCATATCCGCAACCGTGACACGCTGATCATGACGATCACCGCCACGCTGGCGGGCGCGATCTCCCTGCTGGCCAATTTCGCCATCTTCTTCCGCGGCGGGCGCGACAATCCGCTCGGCATCATCGGGTTGCTGGCGATGATGATCCTTGCGCCGCTGGCCGCGGGTATCGTTCAGATGGCCATCAGCCGCACCCGCGAATACGAGGCCGACCGGCTGGGTGCCGAGATCTGTGGCCAACCGATGTGGCTTGCATCGGCGCTGGAGCGGATCGAGGGCCTTGCCGCGCGGATCGACAACAACGTGGCCGAGCGCAATCCCGCCACGGCCCACATGTTCATCATCAACCCGCTTCACGCCCATGCCCACGACAAGCTGTTTTCCACCCATCCCGCCACGGCCAACCGCGTGGCCGCGTTGCGGGAGATGGCGCGCACGTCGGGGATCACCCCTGAACCGCGCCCTGGCTCTGCCGCCTCCGGGCGCGGCCCCTGGGGATAGGGCGCTCCTGAACCGCACTCTCTTCGTCGGATACGCAGGCGTGACTGTGCCGGGGCGACCGGGGCGAAGACGGGGAGGGCGCGTTCATCCCCGGATGCGGCCGCCCGCGATATAGCCGAACGGATCGGGCATCTCGCCCTGCGGCACCTCGATCAGCACGGTCTCGTCAGCCGCCAGCGCCTCTCCCAGCGCCACGCGCAATGCCTCCGGCGTTTCCGCCCGCGTCGCCTGCAGGCCAAAGGCGCGGGCCATGGCGACGAAATCGGGGTTGGCGAGGTCAGATGCGATGGTGCGCCCCTCGAAATTCGTCTGCTGGATGCGCCGAACATTGCCAAAGGCGTTGTCGTTCATCACGATCGCGACGATCGCGATCCCGTGGCGCTTGGCGGTCGCCAGTTCGGATGCGGTGAACATGAAGCCGCCATCCCCCGAGATCGAGACCACCTTTGCCTGTGGCCGCGCCGCCTTGGCGCCCAGCGCCGTCGCCAGACCCCAGCCCAGCGTGCCCTGATAGCCCGACGACAGGAACCCGCGGGGGTGAAAGACGTCAAAGCCGAAGCGGCTGACATAACCCAGCTGGGTCAACTCATCGACCAGAATGCCATCTTCGGGCAAGACCGCCCGGATCGTGTCGAGCCAGCGCATCTGCGGGGCAAGGCGCTCGCGAAGCTCTGCCATGCCACGGTCCTGCGCTGCGGCGATCTCGTCGCTGCGCGCGGGTCGGTTGCGCCGCGACAGCCGGGCCAGCAGGGCCGCCGCACCCTCGGCGGCATCGGCCACCAGCGCCACGTCGGTCGGGCCGAAGCGGCCGGGTTCCTCCGGGTCTGCGGTCAGGTGAACGACCCGCAGGTCCTCATCCCGTCCCCATTGGCCAAGCTGCATCGACAGCCGCGACCCGATGCCCAGCACAAGGTCGGTCCCGGCCCAGAGCGCGCGACCCGCAGGCAGCGAGATGTGCAGCGGGTGGCGGGCATCCAGCACGCCGTGCCCCATCCGGAAGGACATGACCGGTGCCTGCAGCGCCTCTGCCAGCGCGCGCACCTCGGCCGAGGCCTCCTGCGCACCACCGCCGACCACGATCATGGGCCGCTCCGCCGCGTCAAGCAGGGCCGCCGCCCGATCGAGGGTGGCCGCATCGGCTTCGGGCCGTCGGCCCTCGCCGCGCCCGGCCGGGGCACCGCCCGCTTCCTGCCAGACGTCGAGCGGCACCTCGAGGCCCACAGGCCCCCCGGCGGGGCTGCGCAGGCGGCCAAAGGCCTCTTCCACCAGCGGTCCGGCATCCTCTCCGCGCTCGATGCGCGCGGCCCAGCGGGTCAGGCTCCTGAGCGTGCCCATCTGGTCGGGGATCTCGTGCAGCAGGCCGCGACCCTTGCCGATGGCCGGGCGCGGGATCTGCCCGGTCAGGGCGAGAACCGGTGCCTGCGCCGAATAGGCGGTGGCCAGCGCCGCCGTGGTGTTCAGGAAACCCGGCCCCGGCACCACACAATAGGCCTGGGGCTGGCCTGTTGCCAGCGCGGCCCCCAGCGCCATGTAGGCCGCGCCCTGTTCGTGACGGCTGTGCAGCGCGCGGATGCCGCCATGGCGGTGCAGCGCATCGAAGAACGGGTCATTCTGGATGCCGGGCAGGCAGAACAGGGTCTCGATGCCATTGGTGGCAAGGCCCTCGACGATACGCTCGGCAGCATTGGGCATGTGTCTCTCCTGAAGGGTCAGCCGACAGCGCGGCGCGTCGCCGCAATGAGTCGGGCGGCGTTCTCGGTGCGCAGCATCGCCACTTCGCGCGGGCCGATGCCGGCGTTGGCGATGGCGTGATTGGTCGCTTCGGTGTCATAGATCGGGCAATCGGTGCCGAACAGAAGGCTCTCCGGACCGAGCACACGCGCCGCCAGCGCGATCGCCGCGGGCCCCAGCGAGGCCACATCCGTCAGCACCCGTCCCAGCCGCGCAGGCACCGCGTCGCCTGGCTCGGGCCGGTTGGCAAGCGTGTTGTCGATCCGCTCCATCACCATCGGCAGGGTGCCCGCCAGATTGGCAAGATGGACCTGCACCCGGGGGAAGGGCGCAAGCAGGTCGGAATAGAGCAAGGTGATTGCGGTCTCGGCGACGGATGTCTGGATATCGAGCTGCCGGCGGGCGAAGGCCAGATCGGGGTAGGGGTCGGGCCGCGGGCTTGCTCCGGGGCTGCGGCCCGGATGGATGAACACCAGCCCGCCGCCGCGCTGCTCGATCAATGCGAGATAGGGCAGCATCGCCTGTGCCCCGGCGAGCGAGGCGAAGGGATCGCCGGGCAGGATAACCCCCAGACAGGCCGGGTCATCCATGGCACGCGCCAGCCGCGCCAGCGCCTCCTGCGGTGCCGCAAGCGGGAGCGAGGCCAGCCAGCGAAAACGGTCGGGCCGCGCCGCGCTGAACTCGGCGGCTCCTTCGTTGAAGGCGGCCGTCAGGGGCAGGGCGTCTTCGGGCGGCAGGGTGTCGATGCCGAAGAGGCAGGGCAGCGAGAGCACCTGCATCGCCACCTGCTGCGCATCCATCAGCGCAAGACGGTCCTGCATGCTCCAGAAGGCGTCATGGACCGGGATCACCCCGACCGGCATGAGAAAGCGGCCATCGGGCAGGAGATGGGGCCGCTCCGCCCGCGCGCGCAACGCGTCGCGCAGGGGGGGCGGGATGATGTGGGCATGCATGTCGATGGCGGTCATGACCGCTCCTCCGCTGCGGGCAGCAACAGCGCGCCGGGGTTCATGATGCCGCGCGGGTCCACGCTGCGCTTGATCGCGTGCATCAGCGACAATGCTCCCGCGTCCTTGCGCTGAGCCAGAGCCTGGGGCTTGTGCCGGCCAATCCCGTGTTCGGCCGACATTGTGCCGCCCATCTCGCCCACGAGATCGAGCACGATCTCCTCGGTCAGCGCCGCTCCTGCCGCATCCCAGCCGCCGGGGACAGGCATCACCGAATAATGCAGGTTCCCGTCGCCCAGATGACCGATCATGTTGATGCGTGCCTCGGGCAGCCGCGCGTGCAGCGCCGCCCTGGCGCGGACGACGAAGGCGGGCAGGCGGTCCAGGGGCAGGGCGATGTCGAAGCGCACCCAGCGGCCCTCGGCCGTGCTGGCGGCCAGGCTCGATTCGCGCAGCCGCCACAGGTTGCCCCGCTGACCCTCGCCCCGGGCAAGCGTGGCGTCCAGCACGTCGCCTGCCTCGAGTGCGGCCCCGAGAAGCTCTTCCAGAAGGGCGGCCACGGGTGTCTGGCCATCCGGCCCCGGCGCCGCGTCCCGCTGCGACAGGGCCGCAAGTTCGACCAGCAGCCCCCATTCATAGGGGCTGTCGAGCGGCGCGGGAATGTCGGGGAAGTGGCCGCGGATCATGTTCACCGCATGGGCAGGCATCAGCTCGAAGGCCTCCACCATTCCGCCCGACCCGTTCTGAAGCCGCGCCAGCAGCGCCTGCGCCGCCTCCAGCCCCGGCACCGAGACAAAGGCCGTGGCATGGGCCAGCGCGACGGGATGCAGCGCCATCACCGCTTTCGTGATCACTCCCAGCGTGCCTTCGGCCCCGATCATCAGGTCGCGCAGGGCATAGCCGGTGTTGTCCTTGCGCAGCTCGGACAGCGCATCGATCACCGTGCCGTCGGGCAGCACCGCCTCGAGGCCGAGGCAAAGCCCCCGGGCATTGCCGTAGCGCAGCACGTTGTAGCCGCCCGCATTGGTGGAAAGCACACCACCGATGGTGCAACTGCCCCGCGCGCCGATCTCGATGGGCAGGGTCAGCCCGTGGGGATGCCCGGCTTGCTGTACGGCCTCCAGAGTCGCGCCGGCCTCGCATGTGACCGTGCGGGCAACCGCGTTGACAGGGGCGATCGCCGCCATGCGTTCCAGCGACAGGATGAAGGCGCCCGGCTGGCCGGTAGCGCCGCCGCACACGCCGGTATTGCCACCCTGCGGAATGATCGCGATGCCCTCTCGCGCGGCGCATTTCAGGATGGTGGCCACCTCTGCGGTGGTGCGTGGGCGCAGGACCGCCCGCGCGGTCCCCTGCCAGACGCCGGTCCAGTCGCGCAGATAGCGGGCCATGTCCGCCGGTTCGGTCAGCACGGCACCTTGGCCAATCGCGGCCTGAAGTTCTGTCTCGGGCGTCACTTCTGGCCTCCCTGCCGGTCCGGTCTCGGGACGCCACTTAACATGATAAGTATGGGGAATGCCAAGCCCCCATTGCGTGCACCACACCTGGCAGGAAGCGACTGCCTGCGGCCGGCCGACGGCTTCAGATCGCGTGGCTATGTCCCTCGCGGTCAAGCGCGTAGGCGTCAAAGGCCCGCGCGACAAGCCGCGCGGCGGGACGCCCTTCGGGCTGGATGGCAAGGATTTCGCCGTCGAACGAGACGAAATCCCCGAACGCCTGGGCGACCCGCGCGGCCTCGGCCGGAAGCCAGGCGGCATCCTCTCCGAAGGCGGCCATGATCTCGGCGATATCGGCGCGGAAATCGCACATGAGCTGCTCGATCAGCATCGCGCGGATCCGGTCGTCGCGGGTCATGACATGGCCGCGCGCCGCGGCAAATCGACCGCTGCGTACATGGCCCTGGTAGATGGCCGTGGCGCTGACATTCTGCGAATAGCCCTGCGGAAAGCGCGAGATCGCCGATGCGCCCAAGCCGATCAGCACCTCGGAGGTGTCATCGGTGTAGCCCTGGAAATTGCGTCGCAGCTGGCCCGTGCGCGCCGCCACTTCCAGCCCGTCGCCCCCGCGGGCGAACTGGTCGATGCCCATTTAGGCGTAATCCGCCCACATGAACAACCAGCGCGCCGTGTCGAACACCCC
>JAFIEC010000224.1 GCA_020832725.1 Paracoccaceae bacterium
CGGGTGTGCGCTGCCCGATGGAGCTGAGCACCTATTTCCGCATCAATGCCGAGAATACCGGCCAGTTCGAGCGGACACTCATCATCGCCGACAAGGGCTCCTCCGTCAGCTATCTGGAGGGCTGCACCGCGCCCATGCGCGACACCAACCAGCTGCATGCCGCAGTCGTGGAGCTGGTGGCGCTGGACGATGCCGAGATCAAGTATTCGACCGTGCAGAACTGGTATCCGGGCGACGAGGAGGGCCGGGGCGGCATCTACAATTTTGTCACCAAGCGGGCCGATTGCCGGGGCGCGCGCTCCAAGGTGATGTGGACCCAGGTGGAGACGGGGTCCGCCATCACCTGGAAATACCCCTCCTGCATCCTGCGGGGCGACGACAGCCAGGGCGAGTTCTATTCGATCGCCATCGCCAACAATGCCCAGCAGGCCGATACCGGCACCAAGATGGTGCATCTGGGCCGCAATACCCGCTCGCGGATCGTGTCCAAGGGTATCTCGGCCGGCCGGGCGCAGAACACCTATCGCGGGCTGGTCTCCATGCATCCCAAGGCCTCGGACAGCCGCAACTACACCCAATGCGACAGCCTGCTGATCGGGAACCGCTGCGGGGCCCATACGGTGCCCTATATCGAGGTGCGCAATACCTCCAGCAGGGTGGAGCACGAGGCCACCACCTCCAAGGTGGACGAGGACCAGCTGTTCTATTGCCGCCAGCGGGGCATGTCCGAAGAAGAGGCGGTGGCGCTGGTCGTCAACGGCTTCTGCAAGGACGTGCTTCAGGCCCTGCCCATGGAATTCGCCATGGAGGCCCAGCAGCTGGTGGCCATCAGCCTGGAGGGCTCGGTCGGATGAGCCTTGCCGAGGCCCTTGGCCGCACGCGGAACCAGACGCTTGCGTTCGGCGCGCTGTTTCTCGTCATCGGTGTCGTGATCGACCTGGTGACACGCGGCGGCGTGAACTTCGGCGCGCGGATCATCTCCACGCTGGTGGCGGCGGGGCTGTGGTGGGCGATCAGTGCCTGGCTGGAGATGCGCAGGAAGGGCTGAGGCCACAAAACCCCAAGCCGGGCCGCCATTTCCATGCCATCCGCGGGCCCGGCGCAAGACCTATCGCCACAGGATCAGGACTTCCGGGTTCCCAACCCGGCATCTAAGGAAGAAAAATGCTTGAGATCAATAATCTGCACGTGAAACTTGAGGAAGAGGACAAGGCAATCCTCAAGGGTGTCAACCTCTCCATCGGCGCCGGCGAGGTCCATGCCATCATGGGGCCCAACGGCTCGGGCAAGTCCACCCTGTCCTATGTGCTGTCGGGCAAGGGCGGCTATGAGGTGACCGACGGCACCGCAATGCTGGAGGGGGCCGACATCCTGTCGATGGAACCCGAAGAGCGGGCGGCAGCGGGGCTGTTCCTGGCCTTCCAGTATACCGTCGAGATCCCGGGGGTGGGCAACATGATCTTTCTGCGCACCGCCGTGAATTCCCAGCGCAAGGCCCGGGGGCAGGAAGAGATGTCGGCGGCCGAGTTCCTGAAGGTCGTGCGCGAGAAGGCCAAGGCCCTGCAGATCGATGCCGAAATGCTCAAGCGCCCCGTCAACGTGGGCTTTTCGGGCGGCGAGAAGAAGCGCAACGAGATCCTGCAGATGGCCATGCTGGAGCCGCGCATGTGCATCCTCGACGAGACCGACTCGGGGCTGGATGTGGACGCGATGAAGCTGGTCTCCGACGGGGTGAACGCGCTGCGCGATGCCGGGCGGTCATTTCTGGTGATCACCCATTACCAGCGGCTGCTGGACCATATCCGCCCCGATATCGTGCACATCATGGCCGACGGACGCATCATCAAGACGGGCGGCCCCGAGCTTGCCCTCGAGGTGGAGCAGAACGGCTATGCCGACATCCTGGCGGAGGTGGCGTGATGGCCGCCGCGGCACCACAACAGCGCGCCGACGCACTTGAGGCGCGGCTGGAGGCGATGTCGCTGCCCGAGTCAGGGCCGGTCTGGCTCCGCAGCGCCCGCGAGGGGGCGATGGCGCGCCTGCGCGCCATGGGCTTGCCCGGACGGCGTGACGAATACTGGCGCTTTACCGACCCGGCCCGGCTGAACGCGCCCGCGCCCCTGCCCGCGCCCCGCTTCGAGATCGGAGAGCGTCCGGTGTTCGACATCGTGGACCGGCTGCGGCTGGTCTTTGTCGACGGGGTGCTGGAGCCCCGGCGCTCGGATCCTCTGGCGATGGAACATGTGGAGATCACCCCGCTGACCGACGCCCCGGATCTGCACTGGGCTGCGGGCCTTTATGGCGCGCTGGAGGGTGCGGGACAATTGCCCGTGGCCCGTCCCCATGCGGCACTGAACACGGCGGTCGCGGTGGATGGTCTGCTGATCCGGGTCACCGGCCGCGCGCCACGGCCGATCTCGCTCATCTACCACCATGCCGAGGATCTGTCGGACGCGCTCCTGCACCATGTCATCCGGCTGGAGCCCGGTGCGGAGCTGACGATTCTGGAGAACGGGCCGGTATCCGCCCGCCTGAACAAGGTGATGGAGGTGGATGTCGGTGCCGGTGCCACGTTCCACCATGTCCGCGCCCAGGGCCGCGACCACCAGCGTCAGGCGATCACCCATGTCTTTGCCCGGCTGGCGGAGGATTCGGTCTTCAAGTCCTTCACGCTGACGGCCAACGGCGCGATCACCCGCAACGAGGCGGTTGTGGAATTCACCGGCCCCGGGGCCTCGGCCCATATGGCGGGCGCGGCGGTGGGC
>JAFIEC010000226.1 GCA_020832725.1 Paracoccaceae bacterium
GCCGACGGCCTCATGTACGCCGCAAAGGCCCAGGGCCGCGGGGTCCTCCTCCAGGAACACTGGTCGGGTGAGCGCGAGGCTGGCCGACACCCCCGTCCCACGCCCCCCCCCCCCCCCCCCCCCGACACCCCCCCCCCCCCCCCCCGCCCCCCCCGCCCGGCCGCCCCCCCCCCCCCCCGCCCCCCCCCCCCCCTTTCAATCGTGGAGGCGCTGAAGATCGATGTCATGGCGCAGGACGATCTGCCGCCGCTCCTGGCGGACGGGCGAGAAGCCCTGCTTCTGGTAGAGTGACAGCGCCCGGGGATGATCCAGGGTGCAGGTGTTGACGGTCAGGCGGGTCATGCCGGGCATGTCCCAGGCCGACAGGATCGCGGTGCGCAGCAGGAAACTGCCCAGCCCCTGGCCAAGGGCCTCGGGCACCAGCCCGAAATAGGCGAGGTTGCACTGGCCCGGCTCCTGTGCATCGAGCACGAACATCCCGTTGGGCCAGCCCTGCCGCATGAGGGTGTAGAGCCGCACTTCGGGGGCGGCGAGCCATGACTCCAGTTCGTCGCGCGGCCGCTCGATCTGGTCGATCCAGTGATGCGGATGCCCGACCGCCGAATACAGCGACAGGAAATACCACGCAGGCGGTGCCTCGGCCACCAGCAGGGTCGCCGGAGCGCCCAGCGGCTGGGACGGCCAGCCATTCGCAGGGCGCTCCGTCATCTCGAGGAAGGTGACGATATAGTCGACCGTCTCGCCGGCGCGGGCACGTGTCATGGCAGGGCGCTCATCCGGTCGCCACCTTCAGATCGCCATACATGCCCCATTCGGCCCAGGACCCGTCATAGAGCGCATGATCCCTGTGGCCGATCCGCTCCAGCGCCAGCGACAGGATCGCAGCCGACACGCCAGAGCCGCAGGTGGTGATCACCGGGCGCGACAGGTTCACGCCCGCAGCCTCGAAGGCCGCGCGCAGTTCGTCGGGCGCCTTCATGGTCCCGTCCTCGTTCACCAGCTCCCGGTAATGGAGGTTCCGCGCGCCGGGAATATGGCCCGCCCGCAGGCCGGGACGCGGCTCCGGCTCCTCGCCGCGAAAGCGCGCGGGCGAGCGGGAATCGACGATCTCGGCCAGCCCAAGCTTGGAGGCGGCGGCGACCTGGGTGACGTCCCTGACCAGATGGGCCTGCCGCTGGACGGTGATGTGCCGGTCGCGCATCAGCGGGGGGAGGTCTTCGGTGTCGCGCCCCTCGGCGATCCATTTGGGCAGGCCGCCATCCAGCACCGCCACATCCGTCTTGCCCATGAGCCGGAAGGTCCACCACACCCGGGGCGCCGAGAACACGCCCGCCCCGTCATAGACAACGACCTGATGCCCATCGCCCACGCCCATGGCGCGCATCCGGCTGATGAACTTCTCGGGCGGCGGCGCCATATGCGGCAGGTCCGATCTTGTGTCGGATATGTCGTCGATGTCGAAATAGCGCGCGCCGGGAATATGGGCCGCGTCATATTCGGCCCGGGGGTCGCGGCCGGCGTCGGGCAGATACCACGATGCATCCAGGATCCGCAGGTCCGGGTCGTTCAGATGGCGGGCCAGCCACTCGGTGCTCACCAGCGTTCCGGGATCGCTCTGGTCCATGGCAGCCCCTCCTTGCGCGCTTTCTCGTGCATATCCCTGCACCCGGGGCATATCAAGGCAGGCTCAGCGCGCGCGCCGGTCCAGAGCCGCGCCCCAGGCAAGAACCACCGCTGCGCCGCCGCCCCCCGCCGCCGCAAGGCCCAGCGGCCCCAGAAGCGGGCCCAGCCATGCCGGGCCAAGGGAAACGAGCACGCCCAGCGCCGCCCCCGCCCCCGCGCCCGCTGCCAGATCGCCCGCAAGCCCGATGTTGAAACGCGGCAGCAGCGCCGCAAGCGCCACGCCGCCCAGAGCGCCGGCACAGGCCAGCGCGGCGATCCAGCCCCGCGCCTCTGCCAGGACCTCGATCATGCTCAGCCCTGATGGCGCAGCAGGCGCGCCTTTTCGCGGTTCCAGTCGCGCTTGCGTTCCGTCTCGCGCTTGTCGGCCAGCTTCTTGCCTCGGGCAATTCCGATCTTCATCTTGGCGATGCCACGCTCGTTGAAATACATCGACAGCGGCACCAGCGTCATGCCATCCCGCCGTGTGGCCTGCCACAGCCGGGCCAGCTCGCGCCGGGACACCAGAAGCTTGCGCCGACGCCGCTCATCGTGGCCAAAGCGGGCCGCCTTGTCATAGGCGGGAATGTAGCCGTTGATCAGCCACAGCTCGCCATTTTCCACCGAGGCGTAGCTTTCCCCGATATTGGCCTGTCCCGCGCGCAGCGCCTTCACCTCCGAGCCCGCAAGCACGATCCCGCATTCAAGATCGTCCTCGATGGCATAGTTGAACCGCGCCTTGCGGTTTTCGGCGATGAGTCGCGAGTTGGGGTCTGATCTGCGCATGGGCCGGGCATAATCCCGCGACGTTGGGCTGTCCAGCACGGCGAAGGACGGCGCGCCCGGCCGGGCCGGAGCGCGCCGCGTCTGGGCGGATGCGGTTCAGACCGCCAGCTTGCCCGCCATCGTCACCAGCCGGCGGGCCTGATGGGCGATCGCCGCCCGGGCGGCGTCTCCCAGGTCCTGGCCCTGGGTATGGCTGTAGCCATAGGGATTGCCGCCGGCTTCGAAAACCGACGGGTCAGTATAGCCCGGCGCCACGATCACCGCGCCCCAGTGCATGAAGGTGGTGTACAGCCCCAGAAGCGTCGCTTCCTGCCCGCCATGGGGGTTCTGGGCCGAACTCATGGCGCTGACCGCCTTGTTCGCCAGCGCCCCGGCGAACCACTGCCCGCCAAGGGTGTCGATGAAGGCACGCATCTGGCTTGCGGCACCGCCGAAACGGGTGGGCGTGGAGAAGAGATAGGCATTGGCCCATTCCATGTCGGCCGGGGTCGCGGCCGGAAGGCTCTCTGCCTTGCCGACCTGTGCGGCCCAGGCCTCCTGAGCGGCCACGACCTCGTCGGGGGCGGTCTCGGCCACACGCAGAAGACGCACCTCCGCCCCGGCCGCGCGGGCGGCCTCGGCGGCGATCTCGGCCATCTGATGATTGGTGCCGTAGGTGGAGTAGAAAACGATTGCCAGTCTGACGCTCATGAAAGCCTCCTGTTGCGGATGACCCTCAGCTATGCGCAGCCGAACCTGCGCACCATTGCCGCCCTGCGCGCACCTCCTGTGCACTGGCGCAGGGTGGGGTCGCTCAGCCTCAGCTGCCGTCGCGCCAGCGGTTGACGATGGGATAGCGCCGGTCCAGCCAGAAGGCGCGCGCGGTCAGCCGCGCCCCGGGTGCCGACTGGAAGCGCTTGTGTTCCGACGCATGCAGCAGCCCCTGCACCCGCTGCACGACTGCCCGCTCGTGCCCCTCGGCGACCAGGGTCGCGACGGGCACCTCCCGGTCCACGAGGCCCTCGAGGATCGCATCGAGGATCTCGTAGGGCGGCAGGCTGTCCTCGTCGCGCTGGTCGTCGCGCAACTCGGCCGAGGGCGGCTTGTCGATGACGCGGGGGGGGATGACCTCTCCTGCCGGGCCCAGCATCCAAGGCCGGTGATGGGTGTTGCGCCAGCGACAGGCCGCGAAGACGCGGGTCTTGTAGAGGTCCTTCAGCGGATTGTAGCCGCCCGCCATGTCGCCATAGATCGTGGCATAGCCCACCGCCACTTCCGACTTGTTGCCGGTGCTCAGAAGCATCTCTCCGAACTTGTTCGACAGTGCCATCAGCAGAAGCCCGCGCAGCCGGGACTGGATGTTTTCTTCGGTCAGGTCGGCCCCACGGCCCGCAAACAGCGGGGCCAGCGCCGCCTCGACCGCCGCCCTCGGCCCCTCGATCGGCACCGTGTCCAGCGCGCATCCCAGCCGGGACGCCACCGCAGCGGCATCCTCGTGGGAGGCAGGCGAGGTGTGGCGCGACGGCAGCAGGACGCAACGCAGCCGGTCCGGGCCAAGCGCATCAGCCGCGATCGCGGCCACGAGCGCCGAATCCACCCCGCCCGACAGGCCCAGAAGCGCCCGCTCGAAGCCCGACTTGGCCATGTAGTCGCGCAGGGCCAGCACCATGGCGTGGTAATCCTGTTCCTCCGCGCCGGGCAACGACGCAAGCGGCCCCTGCCCTGCCCGCCAGCCATCGGGGCCGCGGGTGAAATCCACATGGGCAAGCGCCTCCTCGAAGGCAGGAAGCTGAAGCGCCAGCGCGCCTCCCGGGTTGAGCACGAAGGAGCCGCCATCAAAGACCTGATCGTCCTGCCCGCCCACAAGGTTGAGATAGACCAGCGGCAGCCCCGTCTCCACCACCCGGGCCACCATCAGCGCGCTGCGCTGCGCGTGCTTGTCGCGGTGATGGGGCGAGCCGTTGGGCACAAGCAGGATCTCCGCCCCGGTCTCGGCCAGGGTCTCGGTGACATCGTCGAACCAGGCATCCTCGCAGATCGGCGTGCCGATGCGCAGGCCCGCCACCGCATAGGGGCCCGAGACCGGGCCGGGCGCATAGAGCCGGCGCTCGTCGAAGACCTCGGAATTGGGCAGGTGGTGCTTGAACAGGCGCGCCACGACCTTGCCGCCGGCGAGCACATGCCACGCATTGTAGAGCCGCCCCCCCTCGCGCCAGGGCGCGCCGATGCCCAGCGCGGGGCCGGTCGCACAGGCACTGGCCAGGGCATCGAGCGCCGCCGCGACATCGTCCAGAAAGGCCGGATGGCGCACCAGATCCTGGGGCTGGTAGCCCGCCAGGAACATCTCGGGCAGCGCCACCATGTCCGCCCCTGCCGCGCGACCCGCCTCGTGGGCCCTGCGGGCCTGCGCGGCATTGCCCGCGATATCGCCGAGCACCGGGTTGAACTGCGCAAGCGTCAGTCGGAATTTGTCGGCAGGCATGGGCACTTCCCGGAGAGGCGCGAGGCGGCGGCAGGGGGGCGCCGCAGCGGGCCCCGCATCGGGGTGGAGGTGTAGCAGAAACTTTCCCGCAGGAAAGCGCCCCGGGGCAAAAAGCGGGCCGCGTCCGGGACACGGCGCGGCAAAAGGCATTGTCAGGCATGGGACCAGCCCCTAGCTTGGCCGCGGCGCGCGGGCTGAGACCGGGCGTCGCCGGGCACGGGCTGGGGGAGCGGATGGGCCGGAAAGCGATATCGACAACGGCAATGGCGGGATCGGCGGCGCTGGCGGTGCTGCTGGCATTGGCGGGCTGGACAGGTCCGGCGCTGGCGCAGGACAGCGCGGACGAGGGCGCCGCGACCGGCGGCACCGAGGCCGACGAGGTCGGGCGGCGGGTCTTCGACGGCGGCGGCATCTACGAGGGCGGGTTGCGCGACGGGCAGCCCCACGGCACCGGAACCCTCGTGCTGCCCGACGGCTTCGAATATTCCGGGGAATGGCAGGACGGCACCTTCGAGGGCAATGGTGTCACCCGGTTTCCCGATGGCGGCATCTACGAGGGTACGTTCCGCGCAGGCCTGCCCCACGGCACCGGGCGCATGACCTTTGCCGATGGCAGCAGCTATGACGGCGACTGGCTGGAGGGTGCACGCAGCGGCATAGGTGTCGCCCTTTATGCCGACGGCAGCCGCTACGAGGGCCAGTTCCTCGATGGCGAGCATCACGGGATCGGCGTGCTGACGGCGGTGAACGGCTATCGCTATGAAGGCGGCTGGCAGATGGGCCGCAAGCAGGGCCGGGCGGTGATCACCTATCCGGACGGGGCGATCTATGATGGCGAGGTCATCGATGGCGTGCGCGAGGGCGAGGGAACCCTGACCATGCCCGACGGCCTGATCTTCACCGGGCTGTGGCGCGCAGGTCAGATCAACGGCGAGGGTCGGCTGACACAGCCCAACGGCGATGTGTTCGAAGGTACGATGGTGGATGGCCAGCGTCAGGGCCGGGGCGTCGTCCGCTATGCCAATGGCGACGTCTTCGAAGGCGATTTCAGGGATGATCGCCGCGAGGGACAGGGACGTTTCGTGGCTGCGGACGGCTTTGTCTACCAGGGCGAGTGGAGGGCCGGGCGGATCGAGGGCCAGGGCCGCATCACCTATCCAGATGGCGCCGTGTTCGAGGGCAGCCTGCGCGACGGCCAGCCCCATGGGCAGGGCCGCATCGTCTATGCGGACGGCGGCAGCTATGACGGCGAATGGCAGGACGGGCGCATCACCGGAGAGGGCCGGGCCGACTTCCCGGGCGGCGGCAGCTACGAGGGCAGCTTTGTCGATGCAGCCTTTCACGGAACCGGAACGCTGCGCGACGGAGAGGGCTATGTCTATGCTGGCGAGTGGCGCGACGGCCTGCGCCACGGGCAGGCAGAGGTGAGCTATGCCGACGGGGCCACGTTCACCGGGCAATTCCTGAACAATGTGCGCGAGGGGCGCGGGCGTCTGGCTCTGGCCGACGGCTTTTCCTACGAAGGGGAGTGGCGCGGCGGGGATTCCCACGGGCAGGGGATCGCCCGCTATCCCAACGGAGATGTCTACGAGGGCGGCTTTGTCGCGGGCCAGCGCGAGGGGCAGGGACGGGTGGTCTATTCCGACGGGACCTCGATCTCCGGCCGCTGGGCGGGCGGTGTTCTGGTCGAACCCGACCCGCCGGAGGACGACGAGGGCTGAGGGCGGGCCCGCCACCGCCGGACGCAACTCAGACCCTCACGCCCGCCTCCATCCGGGCGAGAAACGCCGCCGCATCGGCGCGCACGCGGGCGCGATGGCCTTCGTCCATGCGCTCCCATGTGCGATACATCTGCGCCATGCGGGGATTGGCGGCAAAGCGCTCCCGGTGACGGAGCAGGAAATCCCAATAGAGCAGGTTGAAAGGACAGGCCCCCGCGCCCGCCTTCGTCCTGACGTCATAGGCGCAGCCGCGGCAATAATCCGACATCCGGTCGATATAGGCCCCCGAGGCGGCATAGGGTTTCGAGCCGACCACCCCGCCATCGGCAAAGAGCGCCATGCCCAGCGTATTGGGTGCCTCGACCCATTCGAAGGCATCGGCGTAAACGGCCAGATACCATTCGTGCACCTCTCGCGGATCGAGCCCGGCGAGAAGGGCGAAATTGCCTGTCACCATCAGCCGCTGGATGTGGTGGGCATAGGCCTCGTCGCGGGTCTGTGCCACCACATGAGAGATGCAGGCCATGTCCGTGGGCGCCCCCCAGAAAAAGGCCGGCAGCGGACGGACGGCCCCCAGGGCATTGGCGGCGGTATAGTCCGGCCCCTTGAGGAAATAGATGCCGCGCACGAATTCGCGCCAGCCGATGATCTGGCGGATGAACCCCTCCACCGCGTTCAACGGCGCGCGGCCCGCCCGCCATTCGGCTTCGGCGCGGCGGCACAGGTCCAGTGGCGCGAGCAGGCCGAGGTTGAGATACATCGACAGCACCGCATGGTTGAGAAAGCAGTCCTGCGCCAGCATCGCATCCTGCGTCTCGCCAAACCCGGGCAGCCCGTGGCGCAGGAAATGCGCCGCCGCTGCCTCTGCCCCCTCGGCATCGGTGGCAAAGGCAAAGGGGCGAAGCGTGCCGAAATTTCCGGCGAAATGCCTCTCCACCAGATCCAGCACGGCCTCGGTGCCGGCATCGGGCGGCACCCGCAGGGGGCCGGGGCGCAACAGGTCGGGCCGGGCAGGCTTGCGGTTGTCATGGTCGAAATTCCACCGGCCGCCGACGGGCGCATCGCCCTCCATCAGCAATCCCGTCCGGCGGCGCATTTCGCGGTAGAAATATTCCATCCGCAGCGTCTTGCGCCCCTCGGCCCAGGCGGCGAAATCCGCATCCGAACACAGGGACCGGTCGTCCTGCAGCATCCGGACAGGCAGCGGCCCCTCCTCCAGCGCCGCGATCAGCCGCCATTCGCCGGGGCGGGTGGCGATGACCTCCTGCGCGCCTGTCTCCTCGGCGCGCCGCAGCAACTCTCCCGGGATGGAGCCGGCATTGCCGGGATCGTCATAGCGGGTATAGGCCACGCGGAACCCGGCCCCCTCCAGCCGGGCTGCGAACTTGCGCATGGCGGCAAGGATCAGGGCGATCTTGCGCGGGTGGTGAGGCACATAGGTGGCCTCGTCACGCACCTCTGCCATCACCACGAGGTCGCGGGCGGGATCCGCCATCCGCAGCGCCGAGAGTGTCGGGCTCAGCTGGTCGCCCAGCACCAGGATCAGGCGCGGGCTCACCACGGGATCGGCCTGCCGGCCCAGTCGCGAAAGCAGCCGCTGTCCTCGGGCCCAAGCGCGGAGAGGACCGAAAGCAGGTTGCGCGCGGCCTCTTCGGGGGAAACGGTCGGGTGGCTGGACTGGTAGTCGCGGGTAAAGCGGGTGGCCACGGTGCCCGGGTGAAGGGCGGCCAGGATCGCGTGGCGATGGGTGCGTGCGATCTCGATCGCGGCCGAGCGCAGGATCTGGTTGAGCGCGGCCTTGGAGGCACGATACCCGTACCAGCCCCCCAACCCGTTATCCCCGATCGAGCCGACCCGCGCCGACAGCGCCGCAAGTACCGCCCGCCGGTCGCGCGGCAACAGTCGGGGCGCATGGCGCATCACCAGTGCGGGACCGATCGCATTGAGCGCGAATTGCGCCGCCAGACCCTCGGCGGTGATCTGGCGCAGCGACTTCTCGGGGCCCCGGCCCCCGATCTCCAGCGCTCCGGTCGCCACGAGCACCAGATCGAACGGCCCCGCCAGCCGCCCCAGATGCGCCTCGACCGAGGCGGGATCGGTGATGTCCAGCCCGTCGGCGCTGCGCGACAGCCGCGTCACCTCGGCCCCCCGGGCCTCCATCTCCGCAGCCAGGGAAGCGCCGATGCCGCCGGAGGCCCCGATCACCAGCGCCCGTCTGTCCGTCCAGCCCTGCATCGCGCCTCTCCCGACCCCGAAGGCCGAGCTATCGCGCCCGGGCCGGCTGTCAACCGGCGCGCCCGTGCGCGGCGGAATCGAGCGGCGGAATCCGGCCTTCCATTTCCCTGCGGAGAGGATATGATATGCGCCATGACAGCGCTGCGGCATATCCCTCTGCCCCTGACCCGCCTTTCCGGCGGGATCGCTGCGCTTCTGCTCCTTAGCCGCCTCTGAGCGTGCCGTCCGGCGCGACCGCTCAGAGGTGACAGCCCGCGCCCCACGACAAGGCTGAGGACATAGCGAGAGATCCGATCATGACCGACAAAACCGAACAGGACCGCGTCCTGATATTCGATACGACGCTGCGCGACGGCGAGCAATCGCCCGGCGCGACCATGACCCATTCCGAGAAGCTGGAGATCGCCCAGCTTCTCGACGAGATGGGGGTCGACATCATCGAGGCGGGCTTTCCCATCGCTTCGGACGGTGATTTCGAGGCCGTCAGCGCCATCGCCGCCCAGACCCGCAATGCCGTGATCTGCGGGCTCGCGCGCGCCAACCTTGGCGATATCGAGCGATGCTGGGAGGCCGTGCGCCACGCAAGGCGCCCGCGCATCCATACTTTCATCGGCACCTCGCCGCTGCACCGCGACATCACCAAGCTCGATCAGGACCAGATGGTCGAGCGTATCCAGGCGACCGTCTCCCACGCCCGCAACCTGTGCGACAACGTGCAATGGTCGCCCATGGATGCCACCCGCACCGAGCGTGACTATCTGTGCCGCGTGGTGGAGGTCGCGATCAAGGCCGGGGCCAGCACGATCAACATCCCCGACACCGTCGGCTATACTGCCCCGCGCGAAAGCGCCGCGCTGATCGCCATGCTGCGCGAGCGGGTGCCGGGCGCCGACGAGATCGTCTTCGCCACCCATTGCCACAACGATCTCGGCATGGCGACGGCCAACGCCCTTGCGGCGGTGGAGGCTGGGGCTCGGCAGATCGAATGCACCATCAACGGGCTGGGAGAGCGCGCGGGCAACACCGCGCTGGAAGAAGTCGTCATGGCGCTGAAGGTGCGCAACGACATCATGCCCTACCGCACCGGTATCGACACCACCCGCATCATGCAGGCCAGCCGGCTGGTGGCGGCCGTGTCCGGCTTTCCGGTGCAATACAACAAGGCCGTGGTCGGCAAGAACGCCTTTGCCCACGAATCGGGCATCCATCAGGATGGTGTGCTGAAGAACGCCGAGACCTTCGAGATCATGAAGCCCGAGGATATCGGGCTGAGCGCCACCAACCTGGTGATGGGCAAGCATTCGGGCCGCGCCGCGCTCCGGGCCAAGCTGCGCGACCTGGGCTATGATCTGGGAGACAACCAGCTTGCAGACGTGTTCGTGCGCTTCAAGGGCCTGGCCGACCGCAAAAAGGAAATCTACGATGACGACCTCGTTGCGCTGATGCAGGATGCCGCCTCTTCGGGCGGGGACGATCATCTGAAGCTGCGCAGCCTGCGGGTGGTCTGCGGCACCGAAGGGCCCCAGACGGCCGATCTGGTGCTGGAGATCGACGGGCAGGCGCATTCCGTCACCGCCAGCGGCGACGGGCCGGTGGATGCGACCTTCAAGGCCATCGAGATGCTGTTTCCGCATCAGGCGAACCTGCAACTCTATCAGGTGCATGCCGTGACCGAAGGCACCGACGCCCAGGCCACGGTCAGCGTCAGGATGGAGGAAGCGGGCCGCATCGTGACCGGACAATCGGCCGATACGGATACGGTCGTGGCCTCGGCCAAGGCCTATATCAACGCGCTGAACCGGCTTGTAGTGCGGCGCACCAAGACCGGCCCAAGGGTCATGAGCGCCTGAGACCTGTCGCGGCCGTGACGGGCCGGGCGGAATACCGCCGCCGCCCTGGATGCAGCCGCTTGCCGATGACACGGGCAAGTGCCAATTAGGGTTCACGCGCGCCCCATAGGGCGCGCGGGGGGAGTACCGTCCGCAGGGGCCAACACAGGGGGGGGCGGCATGTTAGGCCTGACACCCC
>JAFIEC010000232.1 GCA_020832725.1 Paracoccaceae bacterium
CGCCAGCAGACCCCCAATACGCGCCGAGCCTTCCGAGGCCAGCGACAGCGGAAAAAGCCGCCCCGACGCTTCGGCGGCCTTCTGCACATCGGCCAGAATCGCCCAGGCCTCGACCTCGATAACGCCCTCTTCGGGCCAGAGGCCGCGGATGGCGCGCATCCGCTCAAGGCTGAGCAGAAGCGGTGCGGGCCCGTCGGGCGCGACCTGCCCCGCCACAAGCCCCGTGCCGCCGCCCCAGGGCACGATGGCCACCCGCGCCTCGGCGCAGGCGCGCACGATGCCGGCCACCTCCTCGGTCGTGGCCGGGGCCACCACCAGCCCGACCTGCCCGTGATAGCGGCCCCTCGGCTCTTCGGTATAGGCCGGCGAAAGCGGGCGGAAGGTCGCCTCGGGCAGCCACGCGCGCAGGCGGGCCTCGAATGCGGGCGTGAGAGGCGAAAGTGTCATGGCGCGCTCCGTCGGGGCTTCCCCTTCTGACCACGCGCGCGGGGGCCTCGCAAGGGTGTTGGGCGGCGATTGGGGGGCGCGAAAAAGCCGGTTCACCCCGGGCGCGGCCTGTGGCATTTGACGAACCGAAAGTGAGGCCCGCCATGCATGATATCCGCGCCATCCGCGAAGCGCCCGACGCGTTCGATGCCGATCTCGCCCGCCGCGGCCACCCGCCCGCCGCACAGGCGCTGCTGCAGATCGACACGGCCCGCCGGGGCGCGATCCATGCCGCTGAAGAGGCGAAGGCCGCACAGAACGCCGCCTCGCGCGAGGTGGGGGCGGCAAAGGCGCGCGGCGACGAGGCCGAATTCTCCCGGCTGCGCGAAGAGCTGGCCCGCCAGAAGGGGGCCATCGCCGCAGCCGAGGACGAGGCGCGCAGGCTGGATGCCGAGCTGACCACCCTGCTGCTGGAATTGCCCAACCGCCTGCTGTCGGAGGTGCCCGACGGTGCGGACGAAAGCGACAATGTCGAGTTGCGCCGCTGGGGCACGCCCCGCAGCTTTGATTTTGCGCCCGCCGAGCATTACGAGATCGCCGCGGCGCGTCCGGGCCTTGATTTCGAGGCGGCGGCGCGGCTTTCGGGTGCGCGCTTCGTGGTCATGCGGGGGGCGGTGGCGCGGCTGCATCGGGCGCTGGCGCAGTTCATGCTTGACCTTCATATTTCCCGGCACGGCCTTGAAGAGACATGGACACCTGTTCTGGTGCGACCGGAGATGATGTTGGGAACCGGCCAGTTGCCCAAGTTTGGAGAGGACAGCTATCAGACCCGCGAAGGCTGGTGGCTGGTGCCAACCGCCGAGGTGACGCTGACCAACCTTGTCCATGAGGTTCTGATCGAGGATGCCGCCACCCTGCCCCGGCGACTGGTCGCACACACCCAGTGTTTCCGCTCCGAGGCGGGATCTGCGGGCCGCGACACGGCCGGGATGCTGCGCCAGCACCAGTTCGAGAAGGTCGAGATGGTCACCCTCTGCCAGCCCGGGGACAGTGCCGCCGAACACGAGCGCATGACCCGCTGTGCCGAGGCGGTGCTGGAGGCGCTGCTGCTGCCCTATCGCACGATGGTGCTCTGTGCGGGCGACACCGGCGCGGGCGCGCAGCGCACCCACGACATCGAGGTCTGGCTGCCCGGTCAGGGGCGCTACCGCGAGATTTCGTCGGTTTCTCGCTGCGGCGACTGGCAGGCGCGGCGGATGAACGCGCGTTTTCGCCCTGCCCCCGGGGAAAAGCCGCAATGGCTGCACAGTCTCAACGGCTCGGGTCTTGCCGTGGGCCGGACCCTGATCGCCGTCTTGGAGAACGGGCAGGAGGAAGACGGCTCTGTCACCCTGCCCTCGGCGCTGGCGCCCTATCTCGGCGGGGCCGGACGGATCACGGCCGAGGGGATGCTTGTCTGAAGGCGGATCGCGGCAGGGCTCAGCCCTGCGATTCCTTCACCGCCGAGAGGCGCAATTCGGGGTGGTCCCGCTCCACCCGGTCGATGTCCCATTGCAGGCGCGTCAGATAGACCGGGTCGCCGTCGTGATCGGTGGCCATGTGGCCGCGATTGGCGGCGGCAAAGCGCTCCACTTCGGCCGCACTCCCCGAAACCCAGCGCGCCGAGGTGAATTGCGAGGTCTCGAACCGCACCGGGAGGCCGTATTCCAGCTCGATCCGGCTGGCCAGCACCTCGAATTGCAGCGCACCTACCACACCCACGATAAAGCCCGACCCGATCATGGGGCGAAAGACGCGGGCCGCTCCCTCTTCGGCGAATTGCATCAGGGCCTTTTCAAGATGCTTGGCCTTCATCGGATCGCCCGCCCGCGCCGCGCGCAGCAATTCAGGGGCAAAGGCCGGGATGCCGGTGAAGCGCAGCGCCTCTCCCTCGGTCAACGCATCGCCGATGCGCAATTGCCCGTGGTTGGGAATGCCGATGATGTCGCCCGCCCAGGCCTCTTCGGTCACCTCGCGGTCGGCGGCAAGGAACAGCACCGGCGCCGTGATCGCCATCTGCTTGCCCGAGCGGACATGCGACAGCTTCATGCCGCGCTGGAAATGGCCCGAGGCAAGGCGGACGAACGCCACCCTGTCACGATGCTTGGGGTCCATGTTGGCCTGAACCTTGAAGACAAAGCCCGAGACGGCCGATTCTTCGGGGGCAACCTGCCGATTGGCGCGCTGCGGCTGGGGCGGCGGGCCATAGGCGGCGATCCCCTCCATCAACTCGCGCACCCCGAAGGAATTGATCGCCGAGCCGAACCAGATCGGGGTGAGCGATCCCTCCAGCAAGGCCTCCCGGTCGAAGGGGGACAGCAGGCCGCGGGCCATTTCCAGCTCTTCGGTCAGGGTATCGCGCTGTGCGGGCGTGATGTAGTCCAGCAGCTTCGGGTCGGAAAGACCTGATATCTGCACAGTTTCCGCAACGCGATTTCGGTCGGCCCGGTCCATCAGTTC
>JAFIEC010000237.1 GCA_020832725.1 Paracoccaceae bacterium
GGGGGGGGGGGTCCACGGGGGGCCGGGCCCCCCACCCCCGCCTCCGGACGACCCGGATTCGGCACTGGCCGTGAGCCTGCGCGCGACCGAGGCTGCGGCGGCCCGGCTGGAGGCCGCGCGGCGCGCCCATGGCACTGCACGCGAGCAGGCCGCCGCAGCGCAGGTCCGGGCGGCAGAGGCCGCGCGCAGGCTGGAGCGTGCCGAGGAGGCCGCAGGCCCGCCTGACGGGCGGGAGGCCATGCGGGCCGATCTGCTCCGGGAGCATGCTGCAGCCGAGGAGGCCCATGCCGCCGCCGCAGGGGCGCTGGCGGCGCTGGAGCGGGACGCACCCGACCTTGCCTCGCTGCAGGCGGGCCACGCCAGGGCCGAGGCCGCCCTGCGCGCGGTCAACGACCGGCGCACCGCCCTGACCCGGCGCATCGACGAGGCCGGTGCCGTGGTGACGGCGCTGGCCGGCGATGATGTGGAGGCGAAATGCGCCGCGATCGCCGGAGAGCTGGAGGCTGCCCGCGCCCGGGAGGCCCGCCTTGCGGCGCAGGCCCGGGCCCATCTGCGGCTGCGTGCGGCGCTGGAAGAGGCGCGGGACGCGGCGCGGGATGCCTATTTCGGACCGGTCCAGCAGGAACTGGCCCCGCTTCTGGCGCTGGTGCACGGGCAGGCCGATCTGGCGTTCGACAGCGCCACCCTGTTGCCCTCGGCCCTGGTGCGGGCGGGCGCGGAAGAGCAGATGGACGCGCTGTCGGGCGGCACGCGCGAACAGATCGCGATCCTCACCCGCCTTGCCTTTGCGCGCCTTTTCGCCCGCCGCGGGCAGCATATTCCCATCGTGCTGGATGACGCGCTGGTGTTCTCGGATGATGCCCGGATCGTGCAGATGTTCACCGCCCTCACGCGGGTGGCGATGGATCAGCAGATCCTTGTCTTCTCCTGCCGGCAACTGGCGTTTCAGGATCTGGGCGGTGCGCGCCCGCTGGTCGAGGTCCGCCCCGCAGGCTGATGCCCGGGCCGCGCCGTGCTGGCCGTCCCTGGCGGCGGTGTTTACCACATCTGCCCTGCAGCCTTGATCCGGCCCCATTCCGTGGATAGTTCACGGAGATGGCATTAACCTTTTGTTCATACTCTGTTCATCACGCAGCCGTCCTGCGCCGCCGCGTCCTGGCGCTGATGGGGGGCGGACTGGTGGCGATGGCCATGGCCTTGTCGTTGGCCCCCGGCCCGGTGCAGGCGCAGCAGGGTGGCGCGCCGGTGCATGTGGCATCGGTCACGCAGGGCGATGCGGTGCTCTCGGGCCGGGCCCGCGTGCTCGATGCCGACACGATCGAGGTGGCGGGCGCGCGCCTGCGCCTCTACGGGATCGATGCGCCCGAGGACCGGCAGATGTGCCGCGATGCCCGGGGGCGCGACTGGGCCTGCGGCGCATGGGCCACGCGTGAGGCGCGGGCATTGGTGCGCGGGCAAAGGCTGGCCTGCACACCGATCCGGCAGGATCGCTATGGCCGCATTGTGGCGCGCTGCGCACTGCCCTCGGGGGCGGATCTGGGGGCGACACTGGTCGAGGCGGGGGTGGCGCTGGCCTATCGCACGATCTCCACCCGCTATGTCGCGCAGGAGCGCGTGGCCCGGGCCGCGCACCGCGGCGTGTGGTCGGGCGAGATCGTGCCGCCCTGGGAATGGCGCGCCGCCCGCAGGGCACGGCACGCGGCCGCCAGCCACCCGCCCGATCCGGATTGCACGATCAAGGGCAACATCTCGGAGCGCGGGCGCATCTATCACGTGCCCGGAAGCCCCTCCTATGACCGCACCAGCGTGAACGAGGCTCGCGGCCAGAGGTGGTTCTGCTCGGTCGAGGAGGCCGAAGCGGCCGGCTGGCGTGCTCCCCGGGGCGGCTGAACCTGCCATCGCGCCCCGAGGCTGCAGGCCGCCGCCTATACCGGGCCGGGGCGGGGTGGCTGTTCCAGGGTGACCGGCAACAGCCCCAGCGATTGCGCCGCCGCGAGCGACAGCGTGCTCGAGTTCAGCCCCAGCCCCTGCTGAAAGCGCCGGATGGCGGTGCGGGTCGGCCCGTCGATCTCGCCCGTGACGGGTCCGGCATAGAGGTCCCGTGCTGCCAGTGCGCGCTGAAGCGCCGCGCGGAAGGCCGCATCCTGCACCCCTGCGCAGGGCACCTGGAACCACAGGCTGCGCCGTTCATCCACGATCTGCTGGCGGGTGTCGGTGCGAAAGACGGTCGTCCCGTCCGGCCCGGGTTCGGCGCGCTGGAGGGTGATCGTCTCCACCACCGCGGGCAGGCGATCGCGCGCCCAACATTCGCCGGGGGCGGGCACGGGGCGTTCGGGGTCGTTCAGGATGACGATTTCGGGCTCGATCATGCGCGGGGCCGTGTCGAACTGTCCGATGACCGGAGAGCAGGCCGCAATCAGACCCGCGCCAAGCGTGACTGCCGCCCGCCATGCCCACCGCTGGTGTCGCCTGATCGTCGTCCGCTGCGCCTGCACCGCACCGCCCCCGCTCGTGTCCTGCAATGCCTGTCCTGCCCGTCCTGCCGGACCCTAGTGCGAAAGCGAACCGCCCGGAAGGGCTGGCGCAGGGCGGAGCGGTGTATTACCTCGGTCGCGATGGGTGCGGCTCCTTTCTCCGGGGTCGTCGCCCCCCTGCGGTGACAGACGAGGAAAGCATGGCGAAGATCACCTATATCGAGCATAACGGCACCCGCCACGACGTGGAGGTCGCCCCCGGGCTGACCGTGATGGAAGGCGCGCGCGACAACGGGATTCCCGGCATCGAGGCTGATTGCGGCGGGGCCTGCGCCTGCTCGACCTGCCATGTCTATGTCGCTCCCGAATGGGTGGACCGCCTGCCGCCCAAGGAGGCGATGGAGGAGGACATGCTCGATTTCGCCTGGCAGCCCGACCCCGCGCGCTCGCGCCTGACCTGCCAGCTGCGCGTCAGTGAGGCGCTGGACGGGCTGGTTGTGCAGATGCCCGAAAAGCAGATCTAGGCGCGGCACGGTTCCGCGCCTGTTGCGTCGCGCACGGAGCCGGTGTCCGGCCCGTGGCGGGCGGGCAGCCGGCGGGAACAGGACGGGCCGATGCGATTTGCCTTTCTCGACCATCCTCTGCCGATCGCCTTTGCCCATCGTGGCGGCGGGCTCGAGGCCGAGGAGAACACCATGGCCGCCTTCGGGCGCGCTGTCGGGTTGGGCTACAGCCATGTGGAGACCGACATCCGGGCCACGTCCGACGGCGTGCCGGTGGTCTTTCACGACGCGACGCTGGAGCGGATGACTGGCGATTCGCGGCCCGTGGCGGCGCTGGACTGGGCGACGCTGTCGCGCCTGCGCACAAGGGGCGGGAACCCCATTCCGCGGCTGGAGGAATTGCTGGAGGCCTGGCCCGGGCTTTTCGTCAATCTCGAGGCCAAGGCCGATGCCGCAGTGGCCCCGATGATCAGGGCGATCTCGCAGGCCCAGGCGCTGGAGCGGGTCTGCGTGGGCTCGTTCCGGGGCAGTCGGGTGGCGGCGCTGCGCGCGGGTCTCGGGCCCGGCCTGTGCTGGTCACCCGCTCATTGGGGCGTGGCACGCATCTGGGCTGCCGGGTGGGGTTTGCCTGCGGGGCACGGCGGCGCGCCCTGCCTGCAGGTGCCCGAGCGATTCCGCGGCATCCCGGTGGTCACGCCGCGCTTTGTGCGGGCGGCGCACCGGGCCGGGGCGCAAGTTCATGTCTGGACCGTCGACGACCCCGCCCGCATGGCAGCACTGCTGGAGATGGGGGTCGATGGCCTCATGACCGACCGTCCCCGGGCGCTTCGGGATCTGCTGCGGGCGCGGGATCTGTGGCCTCCGTCGCGGGGGGGCGGCCGGGACGCCGGCCCGGGGCCCGGCGGAGGTTGAGG
>JAFIEC010000245.1 GCA_020832725.1 Paracoccaceae bacterium
ACCGCCATGCACGGCTCAGCCGGGTGATCCTCGATCGCGGGGTGGAGGTGCCCCGCGGTCTGGTCGTGGGCGAGGACCCCGAGGAGGACGCCCGCTGGTTCCGCGTCACCGAGGGCGGCGTGACGCTGATCACCCGCGCCATGCTGGAACGCCGCGAGGCCCTGGCATGAGGGCTGCGCTCTCCGTCGCCTCGGAATGCGCACCGCTGGTCAAGACGGGGGGGCTGGCCGATGTCGTGGGGGCGCTGCCCGGCGCGCTGGCCCCCATGGGCTGGGGGCTGGTCACGCTGCTGCCGGGCTATCCGCGGGTGATGGCCGCACTGGGCGGGGCGCATCCGGTGATGGAGTGGGCCGAATTGTTCGGCGGCCCGGCCCGCCTGTGGGCGGGCACCGGCGCGGGGCTGCGCCTGCTGGTGCTGGAGGCCGCCCATCTCTACGAACGCCCGGGCAGCCCGTATCTGGATGCCGAGGGAGAGCCATGGCCCGACAACGACCGCCGCTTTGCCGCGCTCGCCCTGGCTGCGGCCCGGGTGGCGCACGAGGGGGCCGACGGCTGGCACCCCGAGGTTCTGCATCTGCACGACTGGCAGGCGGGCCTTGCCCCGGTCTATCTGCGCGCGGGCGGGCCGCAGGGTCCGGGGTGCCTGTTCACCATCCACAACATGGCGTTCCACGGCCTCAGCCCCGGCAGGCGGCGGGCGGCGCTGGCCCTGCCGGAGGCGGGTTTCAACCCCGAGGGCTATGAGTATCACGGGCAGATCAGCCCGCTGAAGGCCGGGATCGTCTATGCCGATCATGTGACCACCGTCTCTCCGACCTATGCCCACGAGATCACAACGCCCGAATTCGGTGCCGGTCTGGACGGGGTGATGCGGGCGCGCGAGGGGGCGGTCTCGGGCATCCTCAACGGCATCGACACCGATCTGTGGAACCCGGCGACAGACCCCGATATCCACCCTTTCCGCAGCCCGAGGGGCAAGGCCGCCAACCGCGCCCGGCTGATGGCGGAATTCGCGCTGCCCGAAGGGCCGGGGCCGCTGTGCGTGGTCGTCTCGCGGATGACCGGGCAGAAGGGGCTCGACCTGCTGCTCGAGGCACTGCCGGCGCTGCTGTCGCGGGGCGGTCGGCTGGCGGTGCTGGGCACCGGAGATCGCGCGCTGGAACGCGCATGGCGCGCCCGGGCCGAGGCCGAACCGGGGCTGGGCGTCATGGTGGGCTTTGACGAGGCCCTGTCGCGGCGGATGTTCGCGGGTGCCGATGCCGTGCTGGTGCCCTCGCGGTTCGAGCCCTGCGGGCTGACCCAGCTCTGCGCGCTGCGCTATGGGGCGATCCCCCTCGTCTCGCGGGTGGGGGGGCTGAACGACACGGTGATCGACGCCAACCCCGCCGCCCTGCTGGCGGGTGTCGCCACGGGGGTGACGTTCGCGCCCGTCACGTCTCACGCCCTGGCCCATGCGCTGGCACGGCTGTGCGCGCTGCATGCCGATGCCGATATCTGGGCACGGATGCAGCGCCGCGCCATGGCCAGCCCCGGGGGATGGGAGCGCAGCGCCCCGGATTATGCCGCCCTCTACACCCGCGTCGCGCGTCCCCCGGCATGAGCGGACACCGCGTCACCGAGGGTCGCCCCGACCGGCTTGGCGCCTATCCCGAGGCGGGCGGCGTGAGCTTCGCCACGTGGTCCGCCCATGCCGAGCGGGTGGAAGTCTGCCTCTTTTCGCCCGACGGCAGACACGAGACCGACCGTCTGGAGCTGCCGGGATGGACCGGGCCTGTCCGCCATGGCCATGTGGCGGGTCTGTCGGCGGGTCAATTGTACGGGCTGCGGGTGCATGGCCCATGGGCACCCGAGGAGGGACATCTCTTCGCGCCTGCAAAGCTGCTGATCGACCCATGGGCGCGGCGGCTGACCGGCCCGGTGATGGGAAACGAGATCCAGGCGGCGGGGCGTGACCCCTCCGGGCCCTGCAGCCGCGACAGCGCGGCCGCGATGCCGAAATGCGTGGTGGAACCCGCAGCCCCCCCGCACCGGCCCGCGTGGCCCCGCCACGACCCCGATGCGCTTGTCATCTACGAGGCACATCTCAAGGGTCTGACGGCCCGCCTGCCCGGCGCCGCCCATCCCGGCACCTTCGCCGCCCTGGCCGAGCCGCGTCTGGTCGCGCATCTTGCGGCGCTGGGCGTGACCACACTGGAACTGCTGCCGGTGCAGGCCTTCCTGACCGATCTGCGCCTGCGCAACATGGGGCTGGACAATTACTGGGGCTATCAGCCCGTCGCCTGGTGCGCGCCCCACGCGCCCTGTCTGGCCACGCCCGGCGCGGCACTGGCCGAGATGCGCGCAGGCGTTGCCGCCCTGCATGCAGCCGGCATCGAGGTCGTCCTCGACATCGTGCTCAACCATTCCGGCGAGGGTGATGCCACAGGCCCGCATCTGTCGCTGCGCGGCCTCGACAATGCCTCGTTCTATCGGCGCACCTCCGAGGGTGCGGAGGTCGACGATTCCGGCTGCGGCAACAGCCTCGATCTGGGCAATCCCGGGGCTGTGCGGCTGTGCATGGACGCGCTTCGGTTCTGGGCCGGAGAGGTCGGGGTGGATGGCTTCCGCTTCGACCTTGCCACCGCCATGGGCCGCCGCCCCGACGGGTTCGACCCGACCGCCCCGCTTCTGGCGGCCATTGCGCAAGACCCCCTGCTCGCGCCCCTCCGGATGATCGCCGAGCCGTGGGACCTGGGCCCGGGCGGCTATGCCGCCGGCCGCTTCCCGGCCCCGTTCCTGGAGTGGAACGATCGATTCCGCGACGATATCCGCCGCGGCTGGCTGGGCGCGCCGGGGCGCGCGCCCGATGCCGCCACCGCACTGACCGCCAGCGCCCCGCGCTTTGACACGCCCGGCCGGGCCCCCTGGGCCTCGGTGAACTTCGTCACCGCCCATGACGGCTTTACCCTCGCCGATCTTACCCGCTATGCCCGCCCCCACAACGAGGCCAATGGCGAGAACAACCGAGACGGGCACTGGCCCGCCTTTTGCGACAACATGGGCCATGAGGGCCCCACCGATGACCCGGCGATCACCGCCGCGCGCCTGCGGCGGATGCGCGCGATCCTCGCCTCGCTGCTGCTGGCGCAGGGCACGCCGATGATCCTTGGCGGCGATGAATGGGGCCGCAGCCAGTCCGGCAATTCAAACGCCTATTGTCACGACAGCCCGCTGACATGGCTGGATTGGGAGGGGGCCGATGCGGGCCTCGCCGCCTTTGTCTCTCGCCTGACCGCCCTCAGGCGCGCCCACCCCGCGCTGCGCGCGCGCGACTTCCTGCATGGCACCCCCAACGAGGCAGGACTGCCCGATCTGCTGTGGTGGCACCCGGAGGGGCGCGGGATGCGCCTCGACGATTGGGAAGACCCGGGCCTTGACTGCCTGTGCATGGTGCTGGCCGAGGGCGCGGGACGCCTTGTGCTGGCACTGAATGCGGGGGCTGCCCGAACTCTCCACCTGCCGGACCCTCCGCCGGGGCCGGGCTGGCGGCTCCTGCTCGACAGCGCGGACCCCGACGCGCCGGAGGGACCGCTCAGGCCCGCCTGCGCCCTGCCCGGACAGGCCGTCCTGCTGGCCGGAGCGCTGGCATGAGCGGGGCGCTCGAGGCCCTGTGCACGGCGCTGGGCGTGGTCTGGGCCTATCGCGACGGGGCCGGGCGCGACCGGATCGCCCCGCCCGAATCCCGCGCCGGCGCCTGCACGGCGCTGGGCTTTCCCGCCGCAAGCGAGGCCGAGGCCGCCGACAGCCTTGCGCGCCTGCTCGCCGCGCGCGCCGCCCGGCCCGTGCCCGAATGGCATGTCTGTACCCCCGATTTCCCGCCTGATCTGGCCCCCGCACGGCCCTGGAGCCTGCGGTGCGAGGATGGCACCTGCCACGAGGGGAATGCGGGCGAGCCTCTGCCCCCGCTGCCCCCGGGCCTGCACCGGCTGGAGGCGGCGGGCAGTGTCTGCACCATGATCTGCGCGCCCCCCGCCCTGCCCCTGCCCGCACGCGGCTGGGGGCTCATGGCACCGCTCTATGGCTTGTGGGAGGGCGCGCCGGCAGGCCTCGGGAGCTATGGGCAACTCGCCTCACTGGCCTGCGGCGCGGCGGCAACTGGGGCGGATTTCGTCGGCATCAACCCGGTGCACGCAGGGTTTCCGTGCGATCCGATGGCCTTCAGCCCCTATGCGCCGTCGCATCGGCGGCGGCTGAACCTGCTGCATGTGACCCCCGGGCAAGACGAGACGGGCCCGACCGGTCCCCTGATCGATCACCCGCGCGCGGTGCCCGCACGCCTTGCCGCGCTGGAGACCGCCTTCGCCGAGGTCGCGGCCGCAGGCATGCCTCTCGCCTTCGAGGAATGGCGGCGCGATGAGGGGGCGGCGCTGGAGCGTTTCTGTACCCATCAGGCCCTGTCCGAGGTCTTCGGCCCCTACTGGCACCTGTGGCCCGAGGCGATGCGCCGGCCAGATGCGCCCGAAGTGGCCGCCTTTGCCCGGGATCATGCCCTGCGGCTGTGCTTTCACGCCTGGGGCCAGTGGCAGGCCGCGCGCCAGCTTTCGGCGGCACAGGCTGGCGCGCGGGCGGCCGGGATGGCCCATGGCCTCTATCTCGACCTGGCCGTGGGCACCCATCATTTCGGTGCGGAAATATGGTCTGAGCAGGGGGCATCGGCCTCGGGCGAGGCCGGGGTGGCCCTGTTTCCGGCCCGGATCTCGCTGGGCGCGCCGCCCGACCCCATCGCCCCACAGGGCCAGAACTGGAGCATCGCCACCTTCTCGCCCCGGGGCCTGACAGCCCGGGGGTTCGCACCGCTGGCCGAGACGCTGCGCGCCCAGATGCGCCATGCCGGCATCCTGCGGATCGACCATATCCTTGGCTTCGAGCGGGCCTTCTGGGTGCCGGAGGGGCTGCCCGGCCTCTATGTGGCGATGCCGCGCGATGCCATGCTGGCCGTCACCCGGCTGGAGGCCTTCCGGGCCGGGGCGCTGGTGGTGGGCGAGGATCTGGGCGCGGTGCCGCCGGGGCTGCGCGCGGCGCTGGCGGCATCGGGCATCCTGGGGTGCCGCGTCGCCTGGCTGGAGCGCGACTGGGACGGCACGGGCGAATTCCTGCCCCCCGAAGACTGGGAAGAGGCGGCGCTTGCCAGCCTCTCCACCCACGACCTGCCCACCTGGGCGGGCTGGCGTGTGGGCCGCGAGATCGCATGGCGCGCGCGCCTGGGCCTCGTGGATGCCGAGGCCAGCACGCAGGCCCATGCCGCCCGCGCCCGGGAGGTGGAGGGCTTTGCCCGGGCGGCCCGGCTGTCGACACCGGGGCGGGCTGGCTGGCTGGGGGCGCTGGCCCGGGCCGGATCGCGGCTGGTGGCGGTGCAGGCCGAGGATGTGCTGGACAGCCTGGAGCAGGCGAACCTGCCCGGCACGGTGCTCGAGCATCCCAACTGGCGGCGGCGGCTGGCCGCGTCTGTCGCGGCGCTGGTGGCCGATCCGCGCCTGGCCGAGGCGGGGCGGATCATGGCCCGCCATGGCCGAGGGGACGGGCCCGACCGGGGCGCAACACCCGGGGTGGTGCCCTCCGATGCGCCCGAAAAGCCGCGCGCCTGAACGGAGGCCCGGGCGCCTAGCCCTCCGGCTTCTCGTCGCGCGTCGCGTCCAGCACTTCGCGCAGCGCGCGCAATTGCGGCAGCAAGTCCTGCGGGTCCGCCAGCCCCGGGTGTTCCGCCAGCCGCGTCATGCGAAGCGACAGCCGGCCAATCGCCTCTTCGCGAAAGGCAGCACCCGCAGGCGTCAGCCGCACGATCTTGGACCGGCCGTCGGCAGGGTTGGGCGACAGTGTGACCATCCCCCGGCCCTCCAGCAGCTTCAGCGTGTGGGTCATCGTCGTCTTGGGCACCTGGAAGGCGCGGGCCAGTTCCAGCGGCGTCGCCCCGTCGCCGCGCAACACCAGATGCTGCAGCACCCCGAATTGCGAGACCAGCCAGCCCGGCATCTCGGCCTCGAAGGCCGCCGCCGAAAGCTGCGCGATGATGCCGATCTCGGTGAACAGGCTGAACCAGGGGCGCGGATCGCCCGCGCCCTTGCTGTCCTGCCCCGCCGGCCTGCCTGCCATTTGTCCCGCGCCTGTCATCGCCCGCCCGCATTCGCCACAGGCCGCCATTCTGACCCAGCGGAGCGCGCATTGCAGCCCCCCTTCAGGCAGGGCGCATCCGTGCCTCGATGGGCCAGCGTGGGGTGGGGCCGGTACGCGGGGCATGGCCCAGACGGCCCAGCATCTGCACGGTGCCGCCATCGGGCGCGAACATCTCGTGCACCTCTGCGTGCAGCGCTGCGACCTCGGGATATTCCTGCAGGATCTGGGAGACCGGATGCAGCGCAAGCCCCGCCTGTGTCGTCGTCAGGTTGAGGCGCATCCACCGTCGCCCTGCGGCGATCTGGGTCGCACGGCTGTTGTCCGGGGTCGTGACGATCACCCAGGCGGGCGTTGCATCCAGCAGGCTGTGCCAGCTGGAGAGCATGCCTCGAAAGGCCGGCGAGGCGGGATCCATCATCGCCGCCCGAGAGGCCATGCCCAGCGCGCGCATCGCCTCCATCGCGACGCCCTCCACCGGGATGCCGTCGGGCGCGGCCTCGATGGCGCGGCGGCCGACACGCACCAGATCGACGCTCTCGGCAAAGGTGCGCGGTGTCGTTACCTCGATGTCGAAGCCCTCGACCACCATCTCGCGCAGGCGGGCAACCCGGGGGCCCTCGCGGACCACCTCGGCCAGCGGCAGCAGGGCTGCGGCCTCCTGCGCGGTCACGGCCCGCGCCTCATAGGGCACCTTGGCCGAACGGCGCAGGGGCAGTGCCGCAAACAGCGGATCGCGCGTGGCCCCGCCCGGCACCAGCCGGGCCTCGGCCACCGGTGCGCCCGGCCCCTCTCCCCGGGGAAAGAGATCAAGCACCACCCCGTGACCCGTCGCAGAGGCACCGATCACCATCGCCTCCAGAAAGCAGCCCATGGAGATGGTCAGTTGCCGCGCAAAGGGGTCGGTCATGGGCAGATCGCGCCCCGGATCG
>JAFIEC010000263.1 GCA_020832725.1 Paracoccaceae bacterium
CGCCACGGCCACAATCGAGACCGCCCAGCGCAGCGCCTCGGGCGGCAGGTGCACCAGCAGCCACAGGCCCGGCGGCAGCGTCAGCGCCGCCCCCGCCGCCATCAGCCCTACCTCGCGCGGGGAGCCTTGCCGCAGGGCGCGGGGGAGCTGGGTCAGGGGGGCGGTGATCTCCATCACCAGAAGTACGACCAGCGCCCAGACCGGCGGCACCAGCGTCATCGCAACGGGCATGAACACCAGCCCCGAGCCGAATCCGGTGAAGCCGCGCACAAGCCCCGCGATGCAGGCCGCAGCCACCAGCCACAGCGCCCCCTCGGGGGCCATCGCCTCGGAGAGCAGGGCCGCGCCCAGGGCGGCGATGTCGGTGGGGCCAGCCATCGGCGCGCGCCCCTTTCTCCCGCCGTGCCGGCCTCAGCCCTTGGGGGCGAATTGCGTGCCGCCAGAGGGCGCGTTGTCGGACCAGTCGCGCTTGACCCCCAGCCGGAGCAGCAGGTTCGAGGCCACGAAGACCGACGAATAGGTGCCCACGATCACGCCCCAGATCATCGCGAAGACAAAGCCCCGGATCACGTCGCCACCCAGAATGAACAGCGAGATCAGCGCCACCAGCGTGGTGGCCGAGGTCATGACCGTGCGCGACAGGGTCTCGTTGATCGAGATGTTCAGCACATTGCCCAGCGCCGTCTTCTTGTATTTGCGCAGGTTCTCCCGCACCCGGTCGAACACCACCACGGTGTCGTTGAGCGAATAGCCCACGATCGTCAGCAGGGCGGCGATGATGGCAAGGTCAAAGCGGATCTGGAGCAGGCTGAAGATGCCGATGGTCAGCACGATGTCATGGACCAGCGCCGCCACCGCACCCAGCGAGAATTGCCACTCGAATCGCAGCCAGATGTAGAACAGCACCGCCAGGATCGCCAGCGTCACCGCGATGATCGCGGCGCGGATCAGCTCTCCCGAGACCTTGGGCCCGACGCTTTCGACAGAGCTGAAACGGATGTCGGCATCCAGCCCGCGCAGGGCCGCGCGGACCGATTCCAGCGTCTCGACGGTGACCGCCTCGTCGCCGTCCTGGGCCTGGATGCGGATCATGGCGACATTGCGCGCCTCGGTTGCGCCGAGGGCGGTGGTCGGGTCGAACACCTCGGTGATGGAGACATCGCCCAGCCCCAGCGGGGCCAGCGCCGAGCGATAGTCGCCCACCACCACCGGGTTGGGCGATTCCGTGCGGATCGAGGTGCCGCCCCGGAAGTCGATCCCGAAGTTCAGCCCCATGATCAGCCAGATCACGACCGAAGCCAGCATCAGCACGCCCGAGAAAACCAGCCACAGGTTGCGGTAGGCGAAGAAGTCGATCTCGGTCTTTTCGGGAACCAGACGCAGCCGCATGGGGCCCTCCTAGACGGTGACTGTGCGCGGTCGGCGCGCGGAAAACCAGACCGAGATCATCAGCCGGGTGATATAGAAGGCGGTAAAGACCGACGTCACGATGCCGATACCCAGCGTCACCGCAAAGCCCCGCACGGGGCCGGAGCCCATGGCGAACAGGATCACCGCCGCGATGAAGGTGGTGATGTTGGCATCGAGGATCGCCGAAAGGGCCTTCTGATAGCCAAGCTCGATGGCGCGGGCCGGTCCCTTGGCGGTCTTGAGCTCCTCTCGGATACGCTCGAACACCAGCACGTTGGCATCCACCGCCATGCCGATGGTCAGCACGATGCCCGCGATGCCCGGCAGTGTCAGCGTGGCCCCGATCAGCGACAGCACGCCGAAGATCAGCCCGATATTCACCATCAGGGCAATGTTGGCGAACAGCCCGAACAGCCCGTAGCTGGCCCAGATGAAGGCCAGCACCAGCGCAAAGGCCACGATGGCCGCGATCTGCCCCGCCTCGATGCTGTCCTGCCCCAGTTCGGGGCCGATCGTGCGCTCTTCGAGAAAGGTCATCTCGGCAGGCAGCGCGCCCGAGCGCAGCAGCACCGCAAGCTGGGTCGTCTCCTCCACCGAGAAGCGCCCTGTGATGATGCCCGAGCCGCCCGGAATGTGATCGCGGATCACGGGGGCCGAGATCACCTCGTTGTCCAGAACGATGGCAAAGGGAGAGCCGATGTTCTCGGCCGTGTAGCGCCCGAACCGCCGCCCCCCCGCCGGGTTGAAGCGGAAGTTGACCGCCGGCATCCCGTTCTGGTCAAAGCTGGGCTGGGCATCGACAAGATCCTCGCCCGAGACCACCGGGCTGCGCTCCACGATGTAGTACATCCCCGACTCGTCCATGGACGGGATCAGCAGGTTGGTCGGGCCGGGGGCGGTGTTGGCATCCTCGGTCCGGCCCAGCACGGGGTGGAATGTCAGCCGCGCGGTCGTGCCGATCAGCGCCTTGAGCTCGTCGGCAGAGCCGAGGCCCGGCACCTGGATCAGGATGCGTCGTTCACCCTGGCGCTGGATCGTGGGCTCGCGGGTGCCGGCCTCGTCCACCCGGCGGCGGATGATCTCGACGCTCTGCTGCATCGTGCGCTCGTTGCTGGCGGCCCGCTCGGCGGCGCTCAGCGACAGGACGACGACATCGCCCTCGGCGCGGATATCCAGATCGCCCCCGCCTCCGCCCGTCAGGGCCGTCACGGGGCGGGACAGCGCGCGCACCGCCTGCAGGGCGGCGGCCATGCCGTCCGGCTCGGAGATGCGGACGCGCAACTCGTCGGGGCCACTGTCGATGCGCCGGATTGCGCCGACCCGGTCGCGCACGTCGCGCAGCGCGTCGCGCACATCGGGCCAAAGCGCATCCATCCGCGCGGCGTAGACGCCTTCCACCTCCACTTCCGCCAGCAGATGCGCCCCGCCCCTGAGGTCGAGGCCCAGGTTCACCAGCGCCGAGGGCATCCAGGATGGCCAGCCCGCCTTGTCGGCGGCAAGCAGCGGTGTCTCGGGCATGCCCCGCTCCACCAGCAGGACGGCATCGTTGTGCCGCTCCACCCGATCATAGAACAGGTTGGGAAACGCCGCCCCAAGACCGAGCACGCAGACGGTGACGATCAGCAGGCGTTGCCAGAGGGGAAATTGCAGCATGCGGGGCCTCGCGATGGCGCCCGCAAGGGGCGCGCTGTGGCGGTCAGGTAGCGGGTTCGGTCTTGCTCAGGACCTGTGCCACGGTATGGCGCAGCACCCGGACCTTGACCCCTTCGGCGATCTCGACTTCCAGCTCGCCGTCTTCCTTGACCTTGGTGATCTTGCCGATCAGCCCGCCCTGGGTCACGACCTGGTCACCCCGGCGCAGCGCCTCCACCATGGCGCGATGTTCCTTGAGCTTCTTCTGTTGGGGCCGGATCAGCAGCAGCCACATGATGAGGAAGATCAGGATCAGCGGAATGAAGCTGGCGAGACCCGCGCCGGCCCCTCCGGCCGATTGCGCAAAGGCGGGGGAGACGAACATCGATGCAACCCTTTCATGGGCGGGCCCGGCCCGCGTTCTGTTTGGAGGCGGTGCGTCCGGCACCCCGGCGACCGCGCGCGCCCTGATCCGCGGCAGGGCCCGGAGTTCGGCACATGCGGGCACCGGGGCGGCATCGGCCACCCCGCCCCGATCGCGCGCAACCTATGTCCCCCCCCCGGCGATTGCAAGCGCGCGCGCCTTGCGCCGCGTGGCTGTATTCCGGCCATGGCGGTCCCGTGCCCCGATCCGAGCGCCTGCCCCGTGCCCGGGGCGGGTGCAGGGCCCGGCACGGGGCCGGATCAGCCGTTGTCAGGCTTGGATTCGCGTCCGTCCTGGGCGATACTCTCCAGATATTGGGGTCGGGACAGGCAATGACACAGGGTTTTCCACCGGTTCTCCTGGCGGGGCTGGCGGTTGTGGCGCTTTTGGCGGCCACGCTGGTGCTGGTTCTTGTCTGGCGGCTGCGGGCGCGGTTGCTGGCCTGGCTGGGCCTGCCGGGGCTGGAGCGCGAGGCCCCGGCGCTGGCGGCGCTCGCGCTTCTGGTGCTGCTGCTGGCCCCGTTGTGGCTGGCGCTGCTGGTGCGCGTGGGGCTGGGCGCGCTGGGCCTTGCGCTGCAGCCGCTGGCCGCCCTCGATCCTGCCGCGCGGGCGCTGCAATCGGGCGCGCTGCTGGCAAGCCTCGCCGGGCTTGCCGCGCTGGTTGCCTTGCCGCTGTGGCTGGCACGGCTGGTGATGGCAGAGGCCCGCGCCACGGACGCGGCCCGGGCCGAGGCGGCGCGTGCCGACATCGCCTTTGCCGACCGCTTCGCCTCCGCCATTGCCCAGCTTGGCGCGACGCGCCGCCTGTCGCGGCGGGTCTTCCTGCCGGAATGGCAACGCCTGCCCGGCGGGCGCATCCGCCGCGACGAATTGGGCGCGCCCCTGCCCGAAACCGATGCCGAGGGCCAGCTTCTGGGCGAGTGGCGCCTGCAGGAAGAGATCGTACCCGACATCGAGGCCCGTATCGGTGCCCTCTATGCGCTGGAACGCATCTCCCGGGCCTCTCCGGCCGATCACATCCCGGTGATGGAGACGATCGCTGCCTATGTGCGCGAGAACGCGGGCCTGCGCCATCCCGGAGAGACCCGCGGCCCGGGCGAGGTGCGCGCCGATATCCAGACCGCGCTGCAGGTCCTGGGCCGCCGACCGCCCGAGGCCCGGGCCGCCGAGGCCGCGGCCCGGCCGCCCTTCCGGCTGGACCTGCGGGGGGTGGATCTGGCCGGGGCCGATCTCGTGGGTCTGGCGCTGGGGCCTGCCCGGATGGGGCGGGCCGATCTGTCCGGGGCCTGGCTGGACGGGGCCGATCTGTCGGGCGCGGACCTCGAGGCGGCGGTCCTGTCGGGGGCATGGCTGGAGGGTGCGCGCCTGATCGGGGCGCAATTGCGCGATGCCGACCTGTCGGATGCCTGGATGGTCCGTGCCGATCTGCGCGATGCCTGCCTGGCCTCTGCCGATCTGGCCGGCGCGCGCCTGGCCGAGGCGCGGCTTGCGGGGGCGGAGCTGGAGGGGGCGCTGCCCGGCGGCACCGACCTGCGGGGTGCCGACCTGACGCTGGCCTGGCTGCGCGGCGTGGATTGCGCGGGCTTCGAGGGGCTGGAAGAGGCCCAGCTTGCCGCAGCCATCGGGGATGCCACGACCGAACTCCCCGAGGGGCTGGCGCGCCCCGCAGGCTGGAGCCGCGAGACGCTGGACTACATGACCGCCTTCCGGCTGTGGACCGAGGCCGTCCGGAGGGGTGGGGCTATCCCCCCGGCAGAGGCTGCCGCCCCTGCCACTGCCCCTGCCACCCAGGCCTGAGGCAGGCCGTCGCTCAGGGCCAGGGGTTTCCCCCCTCCTGCCAGCCCTCGGCCAGCGCGGGGTTTGTGGCCCGCGCCGGGCCTGTCGTTGCCCGGCGCGAGGCAAAGGGCGGGGCTTCCGAATCCTCCGGCGCGCCCGCGTCGGTGCCCCCATCGGTGCCTGCGCCCCCATGCCGGGCAGCGGCTGCGCTGCCACTGCAGCGCCGGTGATACAGTTCCCGCGCGCCGAAATAGAACGCCACCCCAGCCCCCCGCAGCCACCACAGCGGCTCGGGCACCGTGGCCAGCCCCTCCATCCTTGTGCCGAAACCCGCCGGGTCGGCCATCGCGTAGACGAACAGCCCCAGGGTGCCCAGCGCCATGGCAGGCCGCGGAAGCCGGTTCAGCCCGTCCACCATCCGGTCGAAACGGCCGGTGCGGGCATGGGCAAACTCGGCCCCGTGCTGGGCGAGGGCGGCCCCCCGCGCCTCATGGGCCTGTGCCGCCGCAGCCGTGGCGTTGGGGGTGAAGACCTCGGCCACCTCGCGCACGGCACCCGCCGCAGCGCGGGCACCCGCACCGCCGCCGCCGAACAGCCCCGTCAGGATCAGCCGGATCAGCCCCATGCCGCCACCCGTGCCCGATGCTCGGCCGCGCTCAGGTGAAAGCGCGGCGAGATGAATTCCTCGGCCCGGACGATCCATCCGCCCTTGCCGCCGTCACGGCGGCGGGCGAACTTGCGCAGCGGCGGGCGGGTGTCGCCCAGCGCGTAGTAGTAGTTGCGCCGCGCGATGCCATAGGCATCGG
>JAFIEC010000266.1 GCA_020832725.1 Paracoccaceae bacterium
CGGGTCTCGGGTCTCGGGTCTCGGGTCTCGGGTCTCGGGCCGCGACGCCCGCCGCCCGGCACTGCGCGCCACTGTCACCCTGTGCGACATCCCTGCAGCCCGTCGGACCACCGCCACCATGACTGTCAGGGGGCGCGGCCGGTTCATGATGCCCCGCGGCAACCACCCCCGCTGTCGGCAATCCCGCAAAGGCGCACCGGGGCGCGGCGCGCGCGCCCCTTTCCCGGGTCCGAAAACCGGGTGGGGCTTCGCGCTCCCGGCTGCTACCTTCGCCCCATCCCGATCAACTCGGCGAGGATCGGGTTCGGAAAGCGCCGCCGCAGGGTTATGGCAAGGAAATCCTCGGTGATGCCCGGCAAACGGGCAACCTCGACCAGACTGCCCGCCGCCAGTTCGTCGCGGACGACGATGGGTGGGATCACGGCAAGGCCCGCGTCCTCCCGGGCAAGCAGGCGGATCATCGCCATGTCGTCCACCTCGGCGACGATTGCGGGGCTGATCCGCAACCGGGTCACCAGCGCATCGAACCCTCCGCGCAGCGCCGTTTCCGGCGCGGGCAGGACGAGTGGCGCCGACATCAGCTGCGCCGACAGATCCTCCGCCCCCGCCGCGCGCCCCGGCACCCCGATCAGGCTGACCGGCTGGGCATCCAGACGGTGCACGACATACCGGCTGGCGGCGTCCCGTGCCGGTGCGAGGTTGCTGAGCACGACATCGAGCGCCAGCGCCTCCAGCCCGCGCAGCAATTCCTCCTGCCCGCCCGAGCGCAGGATCACCTCCACATCCTTGCGCCCGAGGACGGGCCGCAGGAAGCCCAGCTGGAAGTTGCGCGACAACGTGGCCAGCGCGCCGACCCGGAACGCCCGCCGTCCCGCGCCGGCGTGGCGCAGCGTTGCGACGAGGTCGCCGGCGGTGCGGAAAATCGCGTCGGCATGATCGAGTGCGATGCGCCCTGCCTCGGTCAGAACCAGGGCACGGCCGCGCCGGTCGAACAGATCATGCCCGAGACGCGCCTCCAGCACGCGCAGCTGCGCCGAGAGCGCCGATGCCGACAGGTTCAGCCGCCGTGCCGCCCCCGTCAGGGTGCCCTCATGGGCAATGGCGTGAAACAGCTTCAGGTGGTGCAGGTTGATCTGTGACATGGCCCGAATCCTGCCGCTGCGTCATTGACGCAAAAAATAGAACAATAGCTCATAAAACATATATTTTCTTTTCATAATTGCGCCGCCTATCTCCGCTGCACATCCGCATCGGAGCGACATGATGGACCTGCCGATCGATTTTCTGTCCACGCTGGCCAGCCAGCTTCGAACACCCGCGCTGGCCTTTCTGCTGGGGGGCATGGCGCTGGCCGCGCTGGGCAGCCGCCTGGAGATCCCCGAGCCGGTCTACCGGTTCATCGTCGTGCTGTTGCTGCTCAAGATCGGGCTGGGCGCGGGGATCGCGATCCGCGATGCCGATCCGCGCGATCTTCTGGCCCCGGCGCTGGCCTCGGCGGGCCTTGGCATCGCGATCGTGGTGCTGGGCTGGCTGGTGCTGTCGCGCTTTCCCGGCCTGCGGCCCGATGACGGGGTGGCCACGGCCGGCTTGTTCGGCGCGGTCTCGGCCTCGACGCTGGCGGCGGCAATGATCATGCTCGATGCCGACGGCATCGCCTATGAGGCATGGGTGCCCGCGCTTTATCCGTTCATGGATATCCCCGCGCTGCTGACCGCGATCATTCTGGTGCAGATATCCGCGCGGAGGAAGGGGGGAGGACGGAGGCCCATGATCGGCATGATCGTCGCCGACAGCCTGCGGGGGGCGGCGCTTTCGGCGCTGGCGCTGGGCCTTGTGCTGGGCCTCGTGGCGCGGCCCGATCCGGTCTTCACGGACTTCTACGAACCGATGTTCGCGGGGCTTCTGTCGCTTCTGATGCTGATCATGGGCATGGAGGCCTGGGCCCGGCTGGCGGAATTGCGCCGCGTGGCCCATGTCTATGCCGCCTATGCGCTGACCGCCCCCTTCGTGCACGGGGTGATGGGCTTTGGCCTTGGATATCTGGCCCATCTGGCGACCGGCTTTTCGCCCGGGGGGGTGGTGCTGCTGGCGGTGATGGCGGCGTCGAGCTCCGACATCTCGGGCCCGCCCACGCTGCGCGCGGCGATCCCCTCGGCCAACCCGGCTGCCTATGTGGGGGCCTCTACCTCGGTGGGAACGCCGATGGCGCTCCTGACGGTGCCGCTGTGGATCGCGCTGGCCGAATGGGTCTTCGTGTTCTGAGCCCGCACAGACATGGGCAGAGGGCGCGCCTCGGCTGGTGAGCGCGCCCGTGCGTTCAGCACTTGTCAAGCCACACGCGGCAGTATCGGGCGACAACCGAAGGGGAGGCTGCATGACCCATCCGCTGCCTTTCGCGTGGCGTCCCGGGGCCGGGGGGCGGCGCGGCGTCCTGCTTGCCGGCGGAGAGGGGACACGCCTGCGTCCGCTCACGCTGCCGGTCTCTAAGCAATTGCTGCCTGTCTATGACAAGCCGATGGTGCATTACCCGCTGTCGGTGCTCATGCAGGCCGGCATCCGCGAGGTCGCGATCATCGTCACCCCGCGAGACCGCCCCCTGTTCGAGCGGCTGCTGGGCTGTGGCGGGCAATGGGGCCTGCGGCTTGTCTATCTGGAACAGCCTCAGCCCGGCGGGCTGCCGCAGGCCCTTCTGATCGCGGCAGAGTTCCTGCGGGGCGGGCCCTCGCTGATGGTGCTGGGCGACAACATCCTGCTGGGAGAGGGTGTGCCCGCAGTGATGCGTCGGCTGACCGCCGAGACCGGCGGGGCGGGCGTCCTGACCTGCCCTGTGCCCGACCCGCACCGCTATGGCGTGGTGGAGATGGATGCCGCGGGCCGTGTTCTTGCGATCTCGGAGAAGCCTGCCCGCCCGGCCTCGAACCTTGCGCTTGCGGGCTTCTTTGCCTTCGACGGGCAGGCACCCGAGCGCGCGGCCCGCCTGCGCCCCTCGGCCCGAGGAGAGCTGGAGATCGTCGATCTGCTGAACCTCTACCTTGCCGAAGGCAGCCTGACGGCAAGGCCAATGGCGCGCGACCTGCACTGGCGCGACGCGGGCACGCATGACAGCCTGCTGGAGGCGGGCAATCTGGTGCGCAGGCTGACCCTGCGCGCCGGGCGCCGTCAGGGCTGCCCCGAGCAGACGGCCCGGGCGCTGGGCTGGGCGAATGCGGCGCCGCGCGACTGAGGAACCCCCGGGTCGCGCTCAGCCCCGCGCCATTGCCGCAATGCCGGTGCGGGCGATTTCCCGCAGGCCCAACGGGCGCATCAGGTCGGCAAAGGCGTTGATCTTCTCCGCTGTGCCGGTGATCTCGAAGATGAAGGATTGCAGCGTCGAATCCACCACATTCGCCCGGAAGATGTCTGCCAGCCGCAGGGCCTCGACACGTTTCTCGCCAGTGCCCTCGACCTTGAGCAGGGCCAGATCCCGTTCAACCGCAGGGCCCTCGACCGTCAGGTCG
>JAFIEC010000177.1 GCA_020832725.1 Paracoccaceae bacterium
CCACAACCCCCCCGCCACCGCCTGTCACCACCGTGCCGAATGGCGGGGCGCGCCGGGCACCGATTAACATCACCAGCGGGGCCCGGCGCATTTCCTGCACCACGACCCCGTCCAGCCGCGCGTTTGGATGGGTCCGCGCAAGGCGACCCAGCATCGCCCTGCTTGCCTCTTCGACCGCGTCAGCGTCGGGAAGATCCAGCACGACGCCGCCCGCGTCGGACTTGTGCACGATGTCGGGCGAGAGGATCTTCACCACGAACGGTGCCGCAAGCCCGTCGGCGACCTGCCGCGCCCTCTCGGGTGTGCTGGCGGGTGCCCCGCGGTTCACGGCCACGCCATAGGCCGCCAGTACCGCCTTGGCGGCATCTTCGCCAAGGGCACCGGCTTCGATGCCCGCCAGGGCCGAGGCATCGGGCAGGTCTGTGGGTCGCGCGCAGACGGGGAAGCGCTGCATGGCCCGCAGGCTGCGATAGCCCGCGAAAGCGCGGATCGCCTCGTCGAGGCTGTCGCAATACAGGGCCTTGCGCTCGCGCAGCATCCTGCGGGCGGCATCTCCCGCCTGTCCCGGCTGCAGCACGATGATCCATGGCTTGGCGTAGGGACCTGACGCCGCGGCTTCGGCCCCGTTCACAAGACTCTCGCAGATCAGCCGCACATCCGGCGCGGTCGTGATCGGCGCGAGGACAAGCCCGACACATTCGTCCTCCATCAACAGGCGCATCGCGTTTTCCACGACGGCGACAGAGCCCCCTGATCGGGCCGCGCCCATGTCGATGGGATTCGCCGCGGCTGCCGGCCCGTCGAAATCAGGAGACAGACCCTGCCGGGTCGTGTCGGTAAGGGCAGCAAGGGGGATCGCGGCATCTGCCAGCCTGTCGGCCGTGATCGCCCCGCCACCGCCCGAGGTCGTGAGAATGGCCGCGTCCAGCCTGCGCGGTGGCACATAGCGGGCAAGACTTGCCGCAAGGGTGATCATCGCATCGGGATCGTCGAGCAGAACCACGCCCGATCCCCGGCAGGCTGCCGCGAAGACGTCATAGCTGCCCGCAAGGCTGGCTGTGTGGGAGAACGCAGCCGCAGCGCCATGCTCGGTCCGCCCGGCCTTGACGGCGATCACGGGTTTCCCGTCGGCACGCGCGCGCTCCACGGCCCGGAGGAAGCGCCCGGCATCCTTGAGTCCCTCGATATAGCAGCAAATGACCCTTGTATCGGGATCGTCCACGAGGAAGTCCACAAAGTCGGCGAGGTCAAGATCCGCCTGGTTGCCGATGGAGAAGCAATGCGAGAAGCCGATACCACGCGTCTGGGCCCGGTCGAAGATCGTGGCCATCAGGGCGCCCGACTGGCTCACCATACCGATATCTCCGAGAGGCAAGCTGTCGACGAAGAGCGCGGGCGAGGCGCAGAGCGTCAGGCGGCTGGCGGGGCTGATGATGCCGAGGCAGTTGGGCCCGATAAGGCGCATGCCACCTGCACGGGCCTCCCGGACGATCTCGGCCTCGAGCGCGGCTCCCTCGGCACCGGCATCCGAGAATTTCGCGGTGATGATCACCGCCGCCTTCGTTCCCGCTGCCGCACAGGCCCGGACAGCGTCCCGGACATGGTCGCGCGGCACGGCCATCACCGCGATGTCCGGTGCGGTCGGCGTCGCATCGATTGACGGATAGGCCTTCATGCCCAGCAGCATGTCCCGCTTGGGATTGATCGGGTAGATCGCGCCCTCATAGCCATGCTGGACCAACAGTCGAAACAGCCGTCCGCCGAATTTGGTCAGGTCCTCCGAGGCCCCGATCACGGCGACCGAACGAGGCCGCAGGAATTCTGCGACCGGAGCGAAATCAGGCATTGGTACTCTCCTCTGTCCCGCCCGCTACGGCAATGCGGGGCGGCCTTGTCCTCTCCCGGTAGGCCTGGATGCGTCGGCTGAGCCCGGGAATGGCTGCCGAGCGGACAAGCGCGGCGAGGTCCTTGTCGAGCCCCTCTGCAAGCGGGCCTCTCAGCGCTTTTTCCAGCGCGCGAACGGTGCCCGGACCAAGAGCCGCGATGCGGTCCTCTTCGGCCATGACCTGCGCCACCATTTCCGGCACCACCGCGATCCCGGTGGCCAGACCGATTTGCACCGCCTCCTGCGACGACACCTCCCGCCCCGCGCGCAGGATGTCGCCCGCCCGTTCGGGTCCGATCCGAAGGCCGAGGCGTCGCGTCCCCAGCACCAGCCCGAAGCCCGCGCCGGGAAAGGAAAAGCGGGCATCCGGTGCCGCCAGGCGGAGGCGGCAGGCTACGAAGAGATCGGCACCGGCGCCGATCGACCGGCCCCGGGCGTGGACAAGCGTGACGAAAGGCGCGCTCCAGACGCGAGCCAGCATCTGTTCGATCCCGATCAGCCGCGCGAGAAGCTTTTCGTCGCTGGCGGTGTCCAGATCCGAAAGGTCGAAGCCAGTGCAGAAGTTGTCCCCTTCGGATCGCAGCACGAGCAGGGCCACCCCCGCAGCCTCCGCTTCCCGGAAGCCCGCATCCAGGGCCTTCACCATGTCTTCCGACAGCCTGTTCCCCCGATCCGGGCGGTTCAGGACCAGCTCATGACGCGTGCCGTGGCGCTCGATCCGCAGGCATGAACTCATGCCGGCTGCCCCCAGAGGTTCGGCAGAAGATCACTGGAATAGCCCGAGACGAAGGGCCTGACGGTGCCATCATCTTCGAACACATGGCGCTCTATCATCCCGATATTGGCGCCGTAGACATGAATGGAGATCGAGTCGCGATCCGTCTCGGCATTGCTCACCCGGTGGACATCACCGATGCGGGGCGACACGGCGACCACCTGTCCCGCCACGAGAATATCAACGGGGCCGGGAACCAGCCCCTCGGACGTATGCTCAAAGGCTTCGGAACGCTCGGATCCGCGCAGCATGCCCACCAGCCCCCAAACAGTATGGTCATGCACCGGCGTGGACTGGCCCGGACCCCAGACGAAGCTGACGACACAGAACCTCTCCTTTGGGTCGCAATACAGCAGATACTGGCGGTAGCTGTCGGTACCGGACGTTGCAAAGCGGTCGGGCAGCCATGTGTCCGAGGCGACGAGGCGTGACAGAAGCGCCTGCCCCTCGGACAGCAGTCGCGGCTCGTCGCTCTCGGCCTGTTCGACGAGGTCGGTCATCTCCGCCAGAAACCGCCGCAACGGAGCTGTGGATACGCTCATGATGTCAGACTCCTCTTGGTTTGGAGAGGTTCGCGGACCGGAGCCCGGAAAGGATCGCCTCGCGGTCGGCATCGAGTGCGGGCGCGGAGCGACGGATGGGCAGGCTCGTGCCATCGATCCTGACCGGGCTTGCAAAGGTCCGTGCATGTCCGCCGTCAGGAAGCGTGACATCCTGAACCCATCCTGCCTGGATCGTCTGCGGGTCCCGGAGGATCTCGGAGTACCGATTTATGGGAGCGCAGGGCACTCCCGCCTCCTCGAACCGGCTCAACCAGCGCTCGGCCGCATCCGCCTCGAAGATCGGAGCCAGGATATCGGCGAGCGCAGCCTGATTGGCCGCACGCATCGACGTGGAGGAAAACCTCGTGTCGTCAGCAAGATCGGGACGCCCGACGACGTTGCAGACAGATTTCCAGAGCCGGTCATTGCCTGCCGCAATGACGAAATGGCGGTCGGACGCGCGAAAGGCCTGGTAGGGCGCATTTCTCGGATGGGCCGACCCCAGCGGTCGCGGGTCGGATCCGCTGCCGAAATACTCGCTGGTCTGGAGAGCCGCGATCCCGAGGCTTGCGCCCAGCATGGAAATGTCGACATAGCCTCCGGCACCGCCTGACCGCACACGGGCGACCATCGAGGCGACGGCGAAGGCCCCGTAGAGACCTGTCGCGAAGTCGGAAACCGGAACGCCGCATTTCACCGGCCCGCCGCCTGGCTCTCCGGTCACGCTCATGATCCCGGACATCGCCTGCACGGTGACATCAAAGCCCCCCTGTGCGGCGCGTGGCCCGTCCTGACCGAATGCCGACAGCGAGCAATAGACAAGATCCTCTCGCCCGCTGGACAGATGCGCGAAGCCGAGACCGAGGCGGTCCATCACTCCCGGGCGGTTGTTCTCGATCACCACATGTGCCTGTTCGACAAGGGCACGCGCTGTCTTGCTGTCCTCGGAGGACTTGAGGTCAAGGACTATGGATTCCTTGTTGCGGTTCAGGGAGAGGAAATTCTCGCTGAAATCTCCGGAGAACGGCGGCCATTGCCGCAGCGCATCGCCCCCGGGCGCCTCGACCTTGATGACCCGCGCGCCCATGTCCGCCAGGAGCATGCCGCAGAATGGCCCGGCCGCGACGTTGCAGAACTCGATCACCGTGATGCCCGACAGCGGCAGGGGCTCTTGGCGATTGTCTTGACTCATTTCCATACTCCTGTCCGCATCCGCTCGCCTCCTGCCGCCGTTCACGCGCGGCCAACCCGACCCTGTCTGATCCTTGGCAGCAAGATCCCCCCGATGATCGCTGCCAGGGTCGCTGCATAGAACAGAAGTGCGATCCAGCTGCTGAAAAAGGCCATGTAATCGCCACGCGAGATGATCAGCACCCGCTGCATGTTGTTCTCGAGCAGAGGCGACAGGACGAAACCGATCAGAAACGCGGCTTCGGGAATGCGCAGCGCCCGGAACACCACCCCCAGCAGGCCGGCAGCCAGCATCACCCAGACGGCGAAGATGGAATTGGAGATCGCGAAGGCACCGATCACTGTCAGGACCAGCACTATCGGAAAGAGCACGTCCCGCGGAACTTCCACGATACGCTGAATGTAGCGCACCCCGTAGCGACCCACGACCAGCACGATAAGTGACGAGATCAGAAGCGTAATGTAGAGCGCCTGCACGAAATCCATGTTGTTGGCGAACAGAAGCGGCCCGGGCGCAAGCCCGTGAAAGAAGAATGCCCCCAGCAGCATCGCGCCCACGACATCCCCCGGAATGCCCAGCGCAAGAAGCGGTATCAGCGTCGATGCGCCGGTGCCGCTGTTCGCGCTTTCGGCCGCAGCGACCCCCGAAAGCGCGCCCTTGCCGAACTCGTCGCGGTCCGGGGCGGTGCGCTTGGCCTCCGAATAGGAGACGAAGGTCGAGGCTGTCGCGCCGATTCCCGGAATAGCGCCAAGGATCACGCCGATCGTGCTTCCTTTCAGGATCGTCGGCAGAACCATGCGGAAGTCCTGTCGTGACAGGCGCATCACGGTGCTCCGCCGCTCGCTTCCGGTCCCGACGCGCCCCTGCCGTGGCCCGAAGTAATAGAGCAGGATGTCCGGCAGCGCGAAAAGGCCCACCAGGAGCGGCATGAAGGCCAGCCCGTCATAGAGGTTGGGAGAGCCGAAGGTGAACCGCTCGGAGCCGTAGACCATGTCGAGCCCGATCGTCCCCGCAAGCAGCCCCAGCCCGCCCCCGACGATCCCCTTGAGAAGCCCCGATGTGGAGATCGCTGCAATGACCGTCAGCGAGAAGACGATCAGCGCAAAAAGCTCCACGGGCCCGAATCTCAGCCCCAGCTGCGCAAGCGCCCCGGCCAGCAGGACCAGGGCCAGGACAGAGATCAGATCCCCGATGAACGAAGCCCAGAGCGCGGTGTCGACCGCCTCGCCGCCGCGGCCCTTGCGGGCCAGCGGATAGCCGTCCAGCATGGTGCAGGCTGCGGCCGGAGTTCCCGGCACATTGAGCAGGATCGCCGCGATGGAGCCACCGAAGAGGCCGCCCTTGGAGATACCCAGCAGCAGCACAAGCCCCGGCAGCGGGTCGAGGAACAGCGTGAAGGGCAGCAGCACCGAAATCGACATCGTGATCGTCAATCCCGGGATCGCCCCGATGATCGCCCCCATCACCACGCCGAGCGGCAGAAAGACCAGCACCCGCCAGTCGAGGATGAGGTCGAACGTGCTTGCCCAAAGCTCCATCTCGGCCCCTCAGAACAGGATCTTGGGCGTGGAGGGTAATGGCACCCCGGCAAGCCTTATGAAGACAAGATGAATTGCAACCGCCAGCCCCACCGCCAGCACCGCCCCGGCCACCGGGCGCATGTGCGAAGCGAAAAGAAAGAGCAGCACGGCAAAGCCGAAGGCGGCCAGTTCGATACCCACATGCTCGATCAGCGCGACAAGTCCGATGAAGCCGCCCAGAAAGCCTGCCGTCCTGGCTGGGCTGATCCGCCCAGGAGAGACCGCTGCCGTGTCCGGATCGCGCAGACCGGCCACCACGAGGAGCACGCCACAGGACAGGACCACCCACGCAAGGTAGGTCGGGAAGTCGCCGGGCTTGAGGGAGTTGGGCGCCACAAAGCGGGGCACCTCCACGCCCATCGGAATGAAGAACGCCAGCAACGCCACTCCGGTGGCCACCGTCAGTATGCCGGGAAGCAAGCGCGCGAGCATGTCGAGATCATTCCGGGGCTCGGGCTGGCGGGCGGGGGGGGGGGGGCGCGGGGGCCCGCGCCCCCCCCCC
>JAFIEC010000282.1 GCA_020832725.1 Paracoccaceae bacterium
GAGCGACAGCTTGAACAGCCGCTTCTCGGTGCGGTAGCCATCGGCTTCGGCTGCCGCATCGTCGCGCCGCCATACCGCCCATGCCCCGACCACGAACGCCCCGTTCAGCACCAGCGCCACCGCAAGGTAGAGCGGCCCCCCGATGGAGGTGAAGGCCAGCGCCAGCGAGACGGGTGCCAGTGCCACGGCATAGACCCAGACATGCGCCCGTGTCGCCGGCCGGCCATGGGTGACGGTCAGCATGGGCACGCCCGCGTTGGAGTAATCGTCGCGGGTGAACAGGGCCAGTGCCCAGAAATGCGGCGGTGTCCACATGAAGATCAGCGCGAACATCAGCACCGACTCGATCGAGACCCCGCCCGTGGCGACGGCCCAGCCGATCATCGGCGGAAAAGCCCCCGCGGCGCCCCCGATCACGATGTTCTGCGGCGTGGAGCGTTTCAGCCACATCGAATAGATGACCGCATAGAAAAAGATGGTGAATGCCAGCAGCAGCGCCGACAGCAGGTTCGCCGTCAGCCCCAGCATCGCGACCGAGATCGCCGCGAGCCACAGCCCGAAATCGCGTGCCTCGCCCGGGCCGACACGCCCCGAGGGCACGGGCCGTGCGCGCGTGCGCCGCATGCGGCTGTCGATATCGGCATCCCACCACATGTTCAGCGCACCCGATGCGCCGGCCCCGATGGCGATGAACAGGATCGATGCAAACGCGATCACGGGATGCACGGGCACCGGCGCCACGATCAGCCCCGCAGCGGCGGTGAAGACCACCAGCGACATCACCCGTGGCTTGAGCAAGGCGAAGTAATCGCCGACCCCGGCTTCGCGGGCTGGTTGGCTGGAGAGGGAGGCGTCGCTCATTCTCGGGCTCGCATCATCTTGACCGCAGGCAGGCGCGGGTGGCGCGCCCGGTTTCCGTGTCGCTGCCGGCCGCGGGTGCGGCCCGGCTCAATTCGCCGCGACCGACAGGCTGCGCGGGCGGCCGTCGTACATCTCGATCATGCGGTCCAGCCAGCCCTCGTATTCTTCCTGGCTGACGACCTTGACCGTGATCGGCATGTAGGCGTGATTGATCCCGCACAGTTCAGAACACTGCCCGAAGAAGATCCCCTCGCGGTCGGCACTGAACCACATCTCTGCCAGACGGCCGGGAATGGCGTCCTGCTTGACCCCGAAGGATGGGATCGTCCAGCTGTGGATCACGTCGGAGGCGGTCACCTGAATCACCACGTTCGCATTGACCGGCACTACCATGGCGGTATCGGTCGCCAGCAAGTACAGATCGTCGCTGTAGCCGAAATCCGCCAGTTCCTCGCGCTGCAGCATGAAGCTGTCGAAGACGAATTCGTGGTCGGGGTATTCATAGCTCCAGTACCACTGGTGGCCGGTGATCTTCACGGTCACATCCGCCTGCGGCACGTTGAGCTGCTTGAACAGGATGGGCAACGAGAAGGTGCCGATGAAGACCAGGATCAGGATCGGGATGACCGTCCATGCGATCTCGATGCGCGTGTGGTGGGTAAAGGTTGCCGGGACCGGGTTGGCGCGCCGGTTGTAGCGCACGACCACGATCACCAGCAGCGCAAGCACGAACACGCAGATGGCGAACAGGATGATGTTGAGCATCGAGTCCAGCCACTGGATATCCCGGGCCAGTTCGCTTGCCGCAGGCTGGAAGCCCGTTCCCCGAGGGACCGGCGCGCCGATCACCTCAAGGTGCGGAAACTCCGCGCTTGCCCGGGCGACCCCTGCCCAGAAAACCGACGCCAGCCCTGCCAGCCCCGCCGATGCACGTGCCACATATCCCATGCTCAAGTCCCGTTCCCCGGCCGTCAGGCCTTTCCCCTCGCCCTGTGCGCCGGACAGATCACCGTCTCGTTGCGCCAGGATTCTCCGTTTGCGGTTTCATCGACGAAAAACCATACTAGATGACTTGAAACAAGCCCGACGGTCGCGTCATTCGGTCGCTTGTATTCCACAGTATGCCGAGCACTGCAAAGGGAAACCGCCATGAGCCATCCGGCCGCCGACAGCTTTCGCCCCTTCGACACCCGCCTCGATCAGGAGCGCGCGCTGGCCCGTCTGCGTGCCGCCGTCGCGGGTGCCGATGATGGCGAGCTGTTCCTCGAGCGGCGGCGGTCCGAGTCGCTCCTGCTCGATGACGGGCGCATCCGCAATGCGAGTTTCGATGCCTCCGAGGGTTTCGGCCTGCGTGCCGTCTGCGGCGAGGCAACGGGATATGCCCATGCCACCGAGATCTCCGACAATGCGGTGGCCAGGGCGGTCGAGACCGTGCGCCTTGCCGTGGGGCAGGGGGGCGCGGTGATGGCGCCTCCGCCCGGTGCCACCAACCGCCGCCTCTACACCGACCGGGATCCCTTTCAGGATGCGGGTTTCGCCGCCAAGCTCGAGGTTCTGCGCGAGATCGATGCCTTTGCCCGCGCCGCCGACCCGCGGGTCGTGCAGGTCTCCGCCTCGATCACCGCCTCGATGCAGGAGGTGACGATCCTGCGTCCCGAGGGGGGGACGGTGACCGACGCGCGCCCGCTGACACGGGTGAACATCTCGGTCATCGTCGAGAAGGATGGCCGCCGCGAAAGCGGCTCGGCCGGTGGCGGCGGCCGGCTGGCGCTGCCCGGGCTGATTGCCCCCGAGGCATGGCAGGCGACGCTGCACGAGGCGCTGCGGATCGCGCTGGTCAACCTGGAGGCCGAGCCCGCACCGGCCGGCGTAATGGATGTCGTCCTCGGCCCCGGCTGGCCCGGTATCCTGCTCCATGAGGCGATCGGCCACGGGCTGGAGGGCGATTTCAACCGCAAGCGCAGCTCGGCCTTCGCGGGCCTGCTGGGAACCCGCATCGCTGCCCCGGGCGTCACTGTCCACGACGATGGCACCATCCCCGACCGCCGCGGATCGCTGACGGTGGATGACGAGGGCACGCCCTCGTCGCGGACAACGCTCATCGAGGACGGCATCCTTGTGGGGTTCATGCAGGATCGCCAGAATGCGCGCCTCATGGGTGTGGCCCCCACGGGCAACGGGCGGCGCGAGAGTTTTGCCCACGCTCCGCTTCCCCGGATGACCAATACCTTCATGGAGGGCGGTGCCGACAGCCCCGATGCGGTCCTGTCCGAGCTTCGGGACGGCATCTATGCGGTCGGTTTCGGCGGCGGGCAGGTCGACATCACAAACGGCAAGTTCGTCTTTTCCTGCACCGAGGCCTATCGGGTGCGCAACGGCAAGATAGGAGCGCCCGTCAAGGGAGCGACGCTGATCGGCGACGGGGCAACCGCGCTTGGGAACATCCGCGCGGTCGGCAACGACATGGCGCTCGACCCGGGAATGGGCACCTGTGGCAAGGCCGGGCAATGGGTTCCGGTGGGCGTAGGGCAGCCGACGCTGCTCATTGGCGGGCTCACGGTGGGCGGTAGCGCCGCCTGACGTGCTGCCCTGACCGACGCGCGGCACATCCCCGGGATATGCGTTTCCGGTTTTTCCGCCCCTTTCGGCGCCCGGCGCGGGGGGCGGCCCGGCGCTTGGCGCTGGCATGCCCCGGCCTGCGGCGCTACAGGGGCACGAGGCTTGGCGGAGGAGCGCGATGGCACGGCACCTGATCACCTCGGCGATCCCCTATATCAACGGGATCAAGCATCTGGGCAATCTGGTCGGCTCGCAACTGCCTGCCGATCTCTCCGCCCGCTATCTCCGCGCGCGCGGCCACGAGGTGATGTTCATCTGCGCCACCGACGAGCACGGCACCCCCGCCGAGCTGGCGGCGGCCAGGGCGGGAAAGCCGGTGGCGGATTACTGCGCCGAGATGTGGGATGTCCAGAAACGCCTGTCCGATGGCTTTCGGCTGTCCTTCGATCATTTCGGCCGCTCCTCCAGTGCGCGCAACCACAGGCTGACCCAGCATTTCGCGCGCAGGCTGGGAGAGGCGGGGCTGGTGGCGGTGGTGGCCGAGCGGCAGGTCTATTCCATCGAGGATGAGCGCTTTCTGCCCGATCGCTATATCGAGGGGACCTGTCCCAACTGCGGCTATGAAAAGGCGCGGGGCGATCAGTGCGAGAATTGCACGATGCAGCTCACCCCCGCCCAGCTGATCGCGCCGCGCTCGGCGGTGTCGGGCTCCACCCTGCTGGAGCTGCGCGAAACCCGGCATCTGCACCTGCGCCAGTCCGCCCTGCGCGCGCGGCTGCGGGCGTGGATCACCGGGCAGAAGGGCTGGCCGGTGCTGACCACCTCCATCGCGCTCAAGTGGCTCGATGACGGCGACGGCCTGCAGGACCGGGGAATCACCCGCGACCTCGACTGGGGCGTGCCCGCGCAGTTTCCTGGCGCTCCCTGGGAGGGGATGGAGGGCAAGGTCTTCTATGTGTGGTTCGATGCCCCCATCGAATACATCGCCGCGACCGCAGAATGGGCCGATGCGACCGGCGCGCCCGATGCCGCCTGGCGGCGATGGTGGCGCCTGGACGAGGGGGCGGAGGATGTCCGCTATACCCAGTTCATGGGCAAGGACAACGTGCCCTTCCACACGCTCAGCTTTCCGGCGACGATCATGGGCTCGGACGAGCCATGGAAGCTTGTGGATTACATCAAGTCGTTCAACTATCTCACCTATGATGGCGGGCAGTTCTCCACCTCGCAGGGGCGCGGGGTGTTCATGGATCAGGCGCTGGAGATCCTGCCTGCGGATTACTGGCGCTGGTGGCTTCTGTCCCATGCGCCCGAGACCTCGGACAGCGCCTTTACCTGGGAGGGGTTCCAGGGGGGTGTGAACAAGGATCTCGCCGATGTGCTGGGCAATTTCGTCAGCCGCGTGACCAAGTTCTGCCGCTCGAAATTCGGCGAGGAGGTTCCCGCAGGCGGTGCGCCCGGTGCGCCCGAGGCAAGCCTGTGTGCTGCGCTGGATGCGCGGCTCGCGGCCTATCAGGCGCATATGGAGGCCATCGAGGTCCGCAAGGCTGCTGCAGAGTTGCGCGCGATCTGGGTGCTGGGCAACGAATACCTGCAGGAGGCCGCACCCTGGAGCACCGTCAAGGCAGACCCTGACCGCGCGGCGATGCAGGTGCGCATGGGGCTCAACCTGATCCGGCTTTACGCGGTGCTGTCGCGCCCCTTCGTGCCCGACGCGGCCGAGACGATCTTGAGGGCGCTGGGCTGCGAGGACTGGAGTTGGCCCGAAGGCGCAACCGCCGCCCTCGAGGCGCTGCGGCCCGGCCATGCCTTCACCACACCTGACGTCCTGTTTCGCAAGATCACCGACGATGAGCGCGCGGAATGGGCGGTACGCTTTGCCGGGGCGCGCTGAGCGCGCTTGACGCTTCTGGGCCGGGCCGCTTGATGCTAGAGGTGCGGCGCGGCCGCTTGGAGGAACGGTAGACTCAAGGCACTTAAAATGCCTGGCCCGGAGGGGCGTGCGGGTTCGACTCCCGCAGCGGCCACCACTGCGCGCATTGCGCATCCTGCGGCGGTGGTGAGGAATCGGCAAGGGGCGTGGCCTATCCTTGGCCGCGTGCGCGGCAAGGGGGCGATCGGACAGGGATGCGGCTGCTGGTAACAGGCGGGGCGGGCTTCATCGGCTCGGCAGTTGTGCGGCAAGCGGTCGCCTGCGGGCATCGTGTCGTGACACTCGATGCGCTTGGCCATGCCGGCAACCTGTCGAACCTTGCTGCGGTGGCCGACAACCCCGCCCATGTGTTCGAGCGGGCCGATATCCGCGATGGCACCGCTGTTGCGGCGCTGCTGTCCCGGCACCGGCCCGATGCGATCCTGCATCTCGCCGCCGAAACCCATGTCGATCGCTCCATCGACGGGCCGCTGGACTTTGTCTCGACAAATGTCGGCGGCACCGCCACCCTGCTGGAGGCCGTCCGGAGCTATTGGGAGGGCGAGGGGCGGCCCGCGCATTTCCGCTTTCTGCATGTCTCCACCGACGAGGTCTTCGGCAGCCTGGGGCCGGAGGGCCGCTTCTCCGAGACAAGCCCCTATGCCCCCCGCAGCCCCTATGCGGCGTCCAAGGCGGCAGCCGATCATCTTGTCCGGGCCTGGGGAGAGACCTGGGGCCTGCCGGTCCTGATTACCAATTGCTCCAACAATTACGGCCCTTTCCACTTTCCCGAGAAGCTGGTGCCGCTCACCGTTCTGGCCGCGCTGGAGGGGCGGGAAGTGCCGGTCTATGGTACGGGCACCAACCGCCGCGACTGGCTCTTTGTGGAGGACCATGCAGAGGCGCTGCTGCTGGTGCTGGGGCGGGGCAACCCCGGTGGCAGCTGGTGCATCGGTGCCGAGGAGGAGCGTGCCAATATCGATCTGGTGCGCGAGATCTGCCGGATTCTCGATCGCCTGCGCCCGGGGCGCGGGCCCCATGCCCGTCTGATCCGCATGGTGCCCGACCGGCCGGGCCACGACATGCGCTATTCAATCGATCCGGGCCGGATGTGGCGGGATTTCGGTTGGCGCGCGCGCGTCCCCCTCTCCGAGGGGCTGGAGCGGACGGTGCGGTGGTATCTCGACAACCGCGGCTGGTGGGAGCCACTGCGCTCATGTGCCGGTCTTGGCCGCAGGCTGGGGCTGGGTAGAGGGCCGGCGGCCGCGTCCCCGCCCGCCCTGCGCGCCGGGGGCATGCGATGATTCTCGTGTCGATCTTCGGAGGCCTCGGCAACCAGATGTTCCAATATGCCGCGGCGCGGGCGCTGGCCTTGCGTTGCGGACAGCCGCTCGTCCTTGATCTGCGCCATTACGCGGGCCCGCGCGAGCATGGCTATGCGCTTGACGCGTTCCGGCTGTCGGCCCGGGTGGGAGAGGCGCGGGAATTGCCGCCACGGCTGCGCCATGAGCCATTGCGGGCACTGGCGTCGCGCCTTGCGCGGCGGGATCTGCCCCGCTGGGAGGAGCGGGCTCCGGGTTTCGCGCCCGACGTGATGGGGCTGCAGGGGCCGGTCTGGCTTCATGGCTATTTCCAGACCGAACGATATTTCGCCGACCACGCCCCCACGATCCGGGCCGAGTTCACGCCACGGGCCGCCCCTGACGCCGCCAATGCCGCGTTGCTGGCCGAAATCGCCGCCACGCCATCGGTTTCGGTGCACGTGCGCAGGGGCGATTACGTGCGCAACCCGCGCTTCAACGCCTTGCACGGCACCTGCCCGCCCGAATACTACGCCGCAGCCGCTGCCAAGCTGTGCGATCGTCACGGGCAGGCGCATTTCTTTGTCTTTTCCGACGATCCCGCCTGGGCGCGCGACAACCTGCGCCTTCCGGGGCCGATGCGGGTGATCGATCACAATGCCGCCGCCAGCGCCTCCGAGGACCTGCGGCTGATGTCCGCCTGTCGTCACCATATCATCGCCAACTCGACCTTTTCATGGTGGGGGGCATGGCTGAACCCGCGCTCCGACAAGACGGTGATCGCCCCCTCGCGCTGGTTCTCCGACCCGGGTATGCACAACCCCGACCTTCTGCCCTCCGGCTGGCTGCGTGTGGCCCCGGACCCTGCCGCCCGCTGAGGAGCGTCCTTGCCGGGCCCGGTCTGCGCCGCTAGGACAGGTGCCAAGCCGCAAGGAGCCCGCCATGCCCGAAGACCTGCCCAATTCCTACCGCACCGGCCCCGACGAGCAGGGACGCTTTGGCATTTTCGGGGGGCGCTTCGTCTCCGAGACGCTGATGCCGCTGATCCTCGAATTGCAGGCCGAATACGACAAGGCCAGGGACGACCCGGCCTTCTGGGCCGAGATGGATGATTTGTGGACCCATTACGTAGGCCGGCCCAGCCCGCTTTATTTCGCGCAGCGCATGACCGAGCATCTGGGTGGTGCCAAGGTCTACATGAAGCGCGACGAACTGAACCACACCGGCGCGCACAAGATCAACAACGTGCTGGGCCAGATCATCCTTGCCCGCCGCATGGGCAAGCGGCGCATCATCGCCGAGACGGGTGCGGGCCAGCACGGGGTGGCCACGGCCACGGTCTGCGCCAAGTTCGGGCTGGAGTGCATCGTCTACATGGGGGCCCATGATGTGGAGCGTCAGGCCCCCAATGTCTTTCGGATGAAGCTGCTGGGAGCGAAGGTGGTCCCCGTCACCTCGGGGCGGGGCACCCTCAAGGACGCGATGAACGATGCCATGCGCGACTGGGTGACCAATGTGCGCGACACCTTCTACTGCATCGGCACCGTGGCCGGGCCGCACCCCTACCCGGCGATGGTGCGTGATTTCCAGTCGATCATCGGCAAGGAGACCCGCGAACAGATGCAGGCGGCCGAGGGGCGGCTGCCCGACACGCTGGTCGCGGCCATCGGCGGCGGATCGAACGCGATGGGGCTGTTCCACCCTTTCCTCGACGATCCGGAGGTGGCCATCATCGGGGTGGAGGCCGGGGGCCATGGCGTGGACGACCGGATGGAGCATTGTGCCAGCCTGACGGGCGGGCGCCCCGGCGTGCTGCACGGCAACCGCACCTATCTGCTGCAGGACGCCGATGGCCAGATCCTTGAGGGGCATTCGATCAGCGCCGGGCTGGATTACCCCGGCATCGGCCCCGAACACGCGTGGCTGCACGAGACGGGCCGCGCGCAATATGTCTCGATCACCGATGTCGAGGCGCTGGAGGCGTTCCAGCTGTGCTGCGCGCTGGAAGGCATCATCCCGGCGCTGGAGCCCAGCCACGCACTGGCCCATGTGATGAAGATCGCACCCACTCTGCCGCCCGGGCATCTGATCGTGATGAACATGTGCGGGCGTGGCGACAAGGACATCTTCACTGTCGCCCGCGCCCTGGGTGTGGAGATGGCGGGCTGAAACTCCGCTTACGGTCCTTCGGATAGACCATTCGTTTACGCGCGCGCCCTTCAACCCTGGTTGGATGGCAGCGGCAACGATGGTCTGCCAGCGTTCTTCTGCAAGGCGACGGGTTGTCATGGCCCGCCGCCGAGACGGAAGAAGAGGAGGACCACACGATGACCCGCAAGACGAACATCCATCTTACGATTCTGTCCGCGACGCTGGCCCTGGGCATGGGCGCGACCTCAGCCCTGGCCCAGCAGGCGGACGCACGCGCCGAAGCCGAGGCACGCGCCGCTGCCGAGGCGGCCCAGAGCATCCAGCTTGCCGAAGGTCCGGTTGACGCACAGTCTGTCGCCACGGAACTGGGTGCACATGGATACGGTCGCGTCGAGATCAGCCGCACCCTGCTTGGCCGTCTCATGTTCACCGCGTCCAGCGAGACTAACAGTCATGTCCGCGAACTGGTGATACATCCCCGCACCGGCGAGGTGCTGAGCGATGTGATCCGGGCCCACGGCTCCGGTTCGGTCGAGGCGGACGGAACTGCGGGGACCTCGATGCCCGGTGTCGGCTTTACCGTCGGTGCCTCGGCGCGCGGCGGCGGCAGCGGCGGTGCCGGTGCGGGCGATGACGGTGGTGCCGGCGGAGGCGCAAGCGGCAGTGTCGGTGTCGGCGGCGCTGTGAATGGCTCGGTCGGCGATGACGGGGCCGGTGTTGGTGTCGGCCTCGGCGGCGGTAACTGAGGCGGGCTTGATCTTGTCCGGCTCAGGCCCGATCATGGCAGGCGGCCCAGACGGGCCGTCTGCCTCTCGTTCGCTCGAGGTTGCGATGGCCAAGCCCAGGAGCCGAACCACGCGTGCCGCGATCATCCTCCTGCTGGGAGTTCAGGGAGGGTTGGCAATCCTGTTCCTCGGCGATTTCGCGGTCGACACGCTCAGCCTGCGCAGCGAAGCACCCTCCTATACTTGGCGCGAGCTGACCCAGATTGCGGCAGGCCTGGCACTGGTCTCCAGTCTGGTGGTGAGCGCGATCCTTGCCCTTCATCTGTTGCGCGACTACCGCCGGATGGAGCGGAGCGCGACGATTGCCAGCGGAGCCTTTCACGAAATCATCGAGGCCAGCTTTGACGACTGGGGCCTTACCCCATCGGAGCGCGAGGTGGCGATGCTTGCGCTCAAGGGCTTCAGCAACCAGGAGATCGCAAACATCACCGGCAAGGCGGAAGGGACGGTGAAGGCGCAGACCAACGCCGTCTTCCGCAAGGCCGATGTCACGGGACGGGTTCAGTTGCTGTGCAACTTCACCGATGCGCTTCTCGATGATGGTGGTCTGGCTGGGCAGCGCCGGACGGGCCAACGGGCCTGAGCGGCCGGACCGCGCAGGCCTGGCGCAGCGCGCCCGTCAGCCCGACGACGTGGTGCCGCGCCAGCGTGCGGCGGTCACGGCGGGTTCGAGGCTGAGGCGGCCGACGATCTGCTCCAGGGCGGCATCCGAGACGCCTTCTGCATTCACCTCTGCGGTGACCTCGACCCGATCGCTGTCCTCGATATTCATCGATTCCAGCCCTGACAGACGCAAGCCGTTTTCGGCAAAGCCCTGCAGCATCAGCGCGCGGACATGCGCCTCATGCTTGCCCCGGCAGACGATATCCACCTCGTAATGCCGCACGAGTTCGGTGGTGGCGATCGGCTGGCGGTTCAGCCGCTGCACCAGCGGGCGCAGCGCCAGGTTGACGAAGATCACAAGGCCCGTCACCAGCGCGGCGTAGTCCAGCGCCCCGGCCCCCGCCAGCATTCCCACCGAAGCCGAGCACCACAGCGTCGCGGCCGTGTTCAGGCCACGGACGTTGAATCCCTCGCGGAAGATGATGCCCGCACCCAGAAAGCCGATGCCGGAGACGATCTGCGCGGCGACCCGCGTCGGGCTGATCTCGTCGGGAAAGATGCCGGAGAAGACGACAAAGCTGGCCGCGCCCAGCGAGACGAGGGTGTTGGTCCTCAGCCCGGCAAGGCGCTGGCGCCACTGGCGTTCCGCGCCGACCAGCGCCCCGAGCAACATGGCGGCGATCAGGTTGAGTGCAGCGATTTCAAAGGCAATCGGCATGTCGCCCTCCCTGAGCGGGCTGCCCCCGCAGGGGCAGCCTGAGAGGTGGATATGTCAGGCGCGTGACGATCAGCCCGCGGGCATGCCCAGCAGCCATGTGGCCATGGCAAAGTAGATCACCACGCCGATCGCATCGGCCAGCGAGGTGATCAGCGGAGCGGAAGCTGCCGCCGGATCCATCCGGAACCGGCTGAGCAGGAAGGGCAGCGACATGCCGATGATCGAGCCCATCAGCACGATCATCACCATCGTCAGCGACACCACCAGCGCGATTTCCGGTCCTGCACGGAAGATGCCGATCGCCGAGACGGCCAGCGCCATGGTCAGCCCCAGCAGGCCCGCGACCACCACCTCGCGCCCGAGCATCCGGCTCCAGTCGCGCAGCCGCACGTCGCCTGTCGCCAGCGCCCGCACCATCAGTGTCGCCGACTGGCTGCCCGCGTTGCCGCCCGAATCGACCAGCAGCGGCAGGAAGAACACAAGGGCCACATAGGCCATGATCGTGTCCTCGAAATAGGCGATTCCGGCACCGGAAAAGATGTTGCCGAAGACAAGGATCACCAGCCAGGCCACCCGCTTGCGATACAGCAGCCCGACCGAGGCGGTCAGCATGCTGGTGCCCAGCCCCGCCACGGCCGAGGTCTTGGCAAAGCTGACATCCTCGGCCTCGCGGGCCACGTCCATCGCGTCGTCATAGGTGACGATGCCGGCCAGCCTGTCGCCACCGTTGATGACGGGAAGCGCCAGCACGTCGTATTTCCGGATCAGTTCCACGGCCGCCTCGCGCCGGTCCTCGGCGCGCACGAAGGGCGGGTCCCTGCGCATCACTTCGGCGACTTTCGTGCTGTCGCGGGCCACGATCAGGTCACGAAGCGACACCGTGCCGACAAGGCGGCGCTCTTCGTCGATCACATAGGAATGATAGATCGTCTCGGCATCCGGTGCGACGCGACGCAGGTGGGCCACGGCCTCGACCGCCGTCAGCTCCGGCGACAGGGTTGCGTAGTCCGAAGTCATGACAGAGCCCGCTGTCCCTTCGGGATAGGCGGCCAGCTTGCGCATGTCTTCGCGCTCGGCCTGGGCAAGGCCGGGCAGAAGCGCGGATTTCTGCGCCTCTTCCAGTCGGCCGAAGAGGTCGGCGCGCTCGTCATGGGCCATGGCCCCGAAGATGCGCGCCATGTCCCTGCGGTCGAGCGTCTCTGCCAGGGCCACCTGGGTTTCGGGGTCGAAATACCCGAAGAGGGTGGCCTGCCGTGTCTGGTCAAGGCACAGCAATACGCGCGCGATCTCGCTCAGATCGAAATCGCCGACCACGCCGACGATATCGGCGGGGTGCATGTCGCGCAGGGCGATGGCGATGGAGTTCAGGTCGTCGACGCGCAGCCAGCGCGCAAGGGTGTGGGCGTTGATGGTCGCAGTGGTCATCGGTCATGCTCCGGCATGGGGCGCGCGGCCCCGTGCCCACGACCGATCAGATCGCGCACTCAGCCGTGCAACCGTTCCTGTATGGGATGGGACGGCCGCGCGACGGCGAACCGGCGCGCGACCATGCACCTACTTCCGTCTTCCAATTCGGCCTCCATGATTGCGCCGGGCAGCCCCCGGGCGCAGCGAACGCGGCCCACCTAGCGAGGCGGTCATGGGGTGTCAACCCGCCGCGCGGTCGAGTGCGTGGGACTGCAGCACCTCCAGCGGCACCACCTCCAGCGCCCGGCGGTGGGTCGCGGCAAGGTTCACCTGCGGGGCCACCCCCTCTTCGTGTGCCTGAAGGAAACGACCGGCGCACAGGCACCAGCGGTCGCCTGGCGTGAGGCCTGGAAACCCGTATTCGGGACGCGGCGTGGAGAGGTCGTTGCCGAAATACCGCGAATAGGCCAGGAACTCCGCCGTCATCACCGCACAGACGGTATGACTGCCGCTGTCCTCGGCGCATGTGTCGCAGGCGCCGTTGCGGAAAAAGCCGGTCATCGGATCGGCGGAGCAGGTCTCCAGCGGGCCGCCCAGCACGTTGACGGAGGGGTCGGGACGGATTGCCATGGCTCAGATCCTGTTGTGGCTGCCGTCGCACAAGGCGCCGTTCGCGCTTTGCTTGCAGCCGCAGAAGAAGACGCGGCGCGATTCACCGGCTTCCCATTTCATCGGGGTGATGTCGGTGTCCTTGTGGCTGCCGTCGCAAAAGGGCTGCCGGGACGAGCGCCCACAGCGGCACCAGAAATAGCTGCGCCCCGCCTCTACCTCGACGGGGTAGGGGGCCTTTTGCGCGATGATCGGCTGGTCTGGCATGAATCGCTCCCGGTTGGTGACTGTCCTGATTGCACACTAGCGCCTGTGGCTCAGGGTTCCAGCCATCGTGCCTCTGGTGCCTAGCGGAATCTGTCCACAAGGCGCTGCAGGGCGTTCCTTGTGTCTTCGGCCTGTCCGGCATCTGCGGGGGCTGGCGTTGCGGGCCTTGCGGCGGCCTTGCTGCCCGAAGACCGGGGCGGGGCCGTGCGCAGGGCAACCGCGTTCAGGAACCGCGCGCTGTCCCCTGCTGCAAGCGAGGGCGCACCTTCGGATATGCCGCGCAGCAGATCGTCGAGCCATTCGGCGTCGGCCCGCGCGAAATCGCCCAGTACCCAGCCCGTCACCCTTTCCTTGTGGCCGGGATGCCCGATGCCCAGCCGCACGCGGGTGAAATCGGGGCCGACATGGGCATGAAGCGAACGCAGCCCGTTGTGTCCGGCATGCCCGCCCCCCTGCTTGACGCGCAGCTTTCCGGGGGCAAGGTCAAGTTCGTCGTGGAACACGATCAGATCGGCCGGCCCCAGCTTGTAGTATCGCAGGGCCTCGCCCACCGACTCGCCCGACAGGTTCATGAAGGTGCCGGGCTTGAGGAGCACGACCGCCTCGTTGCCCAGCCGCCCCTCGGCTGCCTGCCCGCGAAAGCGCGCCCGCCACGGCCCAAGCCCGTGATCGGCAGCGATCCGGTCCACGGCCATGAAGCCGATGTTGTGCCGGTTGCCGGCGTACTTCGCCCCCGGATTTCCAAGCCCCGCAATGATGCGCATCCGCCGCTCCTGCCCGTGCGGGGTTTCCCGCGCGTCCGGGGGCTGCATAGCGCGGCCAGGCCTGCTATGTCACCTCCCCGGGGGCCTTGCGGGGAAGAGAGATGACGGTATTCACGGTGGATGGGGTGCGGATGGATATCCCCGAGCGGATGCTGGTGCCCAATCTGCGCGCCGCCCTTGAGGAGGCGCGCTATGAGGGGCAGGAGCGCAGGGCGCTCCGCGCCCATCTGCGCCCCGGCGACCGGGTGCTGGAACTGGGGGCGGGCGCGGGCCTGCTGGCAGTGCTGGCGGCCCGGGTCGTGGGGGCGGAGGCGGTGACAGCGGTCGAGGCCAACCCCGAGATGCTGGACATCATCCGTGCCACCCTGCGCGAGAACGGTGCGCCGGGGGTCCGGCTTCTGCACGGTGCGGTCGTGCCCGACGAGGCGGCAGGCGGCGCGGTGGAGTTCCATGTCCATCCCGGCTTCTGGAGTGCCGCACTCGCCCCCAACCCCAGGCTCAAGGCGCGCAGGCACGCGGTGCCGGCGCTGGGATTTCGCGCGCTTCTGGACGAGGCGGATGCGAATGTGCTGGTCTGCGACATCGAGGGCGGAGAGGAAT
>JAFIEC010000287.1 GCA_020832725.1 Paracoccaceae bacterium
GATGCCGCGCGCGCCGCCGCAGAGGCGGAGGCCGAGTCGGCACAGATCGCGGCGCTGGACGCGGCCCGGGAGGAAGCCCGTGCCGCGGCAGAGCGTGCGCGGATCGAGGCGGCGCGCGCCGACATCCCCGAAACCGAATGCGACCGCGCCGCAGGCTTTCCCTGGCGGCCGCGACAGCCCGGCCTTGCCACGCGGGAATTTTCCGACATCGATGCCGCTGCTGCGATCAGGGCCTGCACGAACGCGCTGCGCGCCCACCCCGAAGAGCCCTTCTTCGGGCTTCTTCTGGCCCGCGCCTACAACGCCGCCGATCCGCAGGATCCGCGCATCGAGACATTGACCCGGGCCGCCCTCGCGGTGCACCCGGCCCTTGCGAGAGAGCGTCTGGCCCTTCTCCATCGTCAGGGGTCCGCCGGGCTGCGCAAGGACGAGGCCCGTGCGCGTCGCCTCAACGAAGAGGCCTGCCGGATGGAGGACGGCATCGACTCCGTCGATGCCTGCGCCGCGCTGGCCGCCATGCAGAGGGGCGGCGAGGGCGGCGCAACCGACCCGGTCGCAGCCCTTCGCCTGGACCGCGACGCTTGCACCGCAGGCTCGGCGCGCGGGTGCCGGCAGGCGGGCCTTGCCATGCGCGACGGGACGGGAGCGGTGGCGGACGACCGTCTTGCGCTGGGCTTCTTCCGGAGGGCCTGCGAGTTGGGAGATGCGAACGGATGCGCCCAGCACGGCTGGCATCTGGAGAACGGTCGCGGGGCCGCCGCCAATGCGACCGTGGCAGCCCGGTCCTATGAGCTGTCCTGCGACAGGGGCGACGCGTGGGGCTGCCTGCGCCTTGGGATGCTGCACCGGGAGGGAAAGGGGGTCGCGCAGGACAACCGGCGCGCCCTTGCCCTTTACGAGCGCGCCTGTGACCGGGGCAGCGGCGCGGGGTGTCAGTTCGCGGGGCGCATGTATGAACAGGGAGACGGCATCGCGCAGGACCACCGCGCCGCCTTGCGGGTGTATCGGCAGGGATGCGAGGGCGGAACCGCTGCCGCCTGTTTCGATGAGGGGCGTATGCACGAGGCGGGCCACGGCACCGCAAGGGACATGACCGCTGCACTGCGCCTTTATGAGCGATCCTGCGAGGGCGAGTTTGCCGAGGGCTGCGGGGTCGCGGGGTGGTTCCATCGCCAGGGCACCGGCACGCGGGCCGATGATCGCAGGGCGGTGGATTTCTACCGAAGCGCCTGCGACGGCGATCATGCGCTGTCCTGCGCGCGGCTGGCCTTCATGGCGATCTCTGGTCTGGGCATGAACCGGGATCCCTCGGCCGCGCTGGCAGCGGCGCGGCGGGCCTGTGACGGCGACAATGGCCTGGGATGCCGCAATCTGGGTGTCCTGACCCGCGACGGCGAGGGGACACGCCCCGATCCGGTGGCCGCGCTGGCTGCCCTGCGCAAGGGCTGCGACCTCGGCGACCGGGTGGCCTGCGACGAGGCCGCCAAGCTGGAGGCCGCACCGCGAACCGGGGGGCTCTATGCGGGCGATGGCCCACCGTTCCTGCCCGGACAATGCGGCATCGTGCTGGCTTCGCGACGGACCATGCCCGAGGTCGCAAGCTACATCGCGACCCTGCCGCGCGATCAGCTGGACGAGGTGCGGGTGTTCCTGTCCTCGAACGGTTGGCACGCGATCGTGCATCGTGTCGTGAGCGATGATGTCGCGCCCACCCAGATCGCCTCGGCCGTGCGGGGCGCCCTCTATCCCGACGATGCCTTCTGCTCCCGCGGGACCTCCTTTCAGCGAGAGATCGCCTGGCGCGGTGTCGCGCCCGGGTCGCCCATCCTTCAGGTGGCGCCGAACCGCAACGGGTATCTCAACCTGCGGGAGGGCCCGGGCACCCAGCATCCCATTGTGCAGGAGATGGATATCGGCACGCGGGTGGAGGTTCTGGGCAGTCAGGGAAGCTGGCGCAGGGTGCGACTTGCGACCGGTGTCGAGGGTTGGGCCTCGGCCAATTTCATGGAGCCCGCCGCGCGGTGAGCCCGGTCTCCGACAAGGGTGTCCCTGCGGTAAACGGGGATGTGTCATACTGGCACCGGGATGCGGGCGGAACGCCCCAGCCGCGTGATCTGCTGCGCGGCCCGGCGCGCGCCGATATCTGCATTGTGGGGGCGGGTTTCACCGGGCTTTGGACGGCCTATTACCTCAAGCGCGCGGTGCCGACACTGGAGATCGTGGTGCTGGAGCGCGCCTTCGCGGGCTTTGGCGCATCCGGGCGCAATGGTGGTTGGCTGACCGGTGGTTTTGCCTGGTCCCACCGGCGCTACGAGGCCCGCGCCGGTCGCGAAGGCGTGCGCGCGATGATCGCGGCCCTCGCCATGGCCCCCGCAGAGGTGATCGCGGTTGCCGCGCGCGAGGGGATCGCCGCTTGCATCCACCCCACGGACGAATTGGCGCTGGCCACGAACGCGGCCCAGTGGGATCGCGCCCGGGCCGAACTGGAGGCGCGCCAATCATGGGAGGTGCCCGAGGACCGGGTGAGCCTGGTCGATGCCGCCGCCGCCGGGGCCCGCGTTGATGTGCCGGGGCTGCGCGGGGCCTTCGTGCAGCACGGCGTGGCGCGGGTGCAGCCCGCGCTGCTGGTGCGGGGGCTTGCCGATGTGGTCCGGCGCATGGGCGTGCGGCTGCACGAGGGCACGGCGGCACTCTCGATCGCCCCGGGGCGCGTGGCCACCCCTGTCGGCGAGGTGCGGGCACCCACGATCCTGCGCGCGACCGAGGGCTTTACAGCCGGGCTGGCCGGGCATCGCCGTGACTGGCTGCCGCTGAATTCCGCCATGGTGATCACCGAGAGGCTTCCCGAGCGGGTGTGGTCCCGGATCGGCTGGCTGGGGCGGGAGCTGGTGGGCGACATGGGGCATGTCTATTTCTATGCCCAGCGCACCGATGACGGCCGGATCGCTTTGGGGGGGCGGGGGCAGCCCTATCGCTATGCCTCGCGCATCGACAGCGGCGGCGAGGTGAGCGGGGTCACCATCCGCCGCCTTGTGTCCGTCCTGCATCGCCTGTTTCCGGCCGTCCGGGAGGTGCCGCTTGCCCATGCCTGGGGCGGTGTTCTCGGCGTGCCCCGGGACTGGTGCGCCAGCGTCGGCCTCGACCGGGGCACCGGGCTTGGC
>JAFIEC010000291.1 GCA_020832725.1 Paracoccaceae bacterium
GGGCTCAACCCCATCGCGGTGGACATCGCCCTGCGCAATGGCGTGCGGGCGGTCTGGATGCCGTCGATGTGGGCCGAGAACCACGCCGACTACGTGAGACGCCAGGGCAAGGGCATGGGCTATGAGACCATCGGGATGCGCTTTCCGCCCGAAGGTGAGGGGGTGACCATCCTCGATGCGAACGGACGGATGAAGGACGAGGTGCGTTCCATCCTCGACATGGTCGCCAAAGCCGATGTGATGCTGGCAAGCGGCCACCTTCGAGCCGACGAGTCGCATATCCTGCTGCGCGAGGCCAAGGCCCGGGGATGCACGCGGCTGGTGGTGCACACCGCCAATTATCACGTGATGAAATACCCGCTTACCGACCTCAAGCAGATGGTGTCCGATTATGGCGCGGTGCTGGAGATGGGATTCTCCTCGCTGCCCAACGGTGTCTGGGATCCGCTCGACATGGAGCGCTACATGCCCGTCGCCGCCGTGTGCGAGATGATCGAGGCCGTCGGCTGCGAGAATGTCGTCCTCTCGACCGATTGCGGACAGTTCTCGACGCCAATGCCGATCGAGGCGATGCGTCTGTGGATCTCCCACATGCGCAGCCATGGATACACTCAGGCGCAGATCGACCTGATGACCAAGACCGTGCCGGCACGGCTTCTGAAGCTCGACGAATGAATCCAACAGGGAAAAGGACGAACCAATGAAACTCCTCGGCTATCTGGCAGGTTTCGCCATGGCTCTTGGCATCGCGGCGCCCGTCGCTGCGCAGCAATCACGCCTGCAGGCGATCATCGACGCGGGCGTGATCAAGGTGGGCACCACGGGCGATTTCAACCCGATGTCGGTGCGCAACATCGCATCGGGTGAATTCGAAGGCTTCGAAATCGACGCCGCCAAGAAGCTCGCCGCCGACCTCGGCGTGGAACTCGAATTCGTCGTCACCGACTGGCGCTCGATGGTCGCGGGCGTCGTCGCCGGCAACTACGACATCGTCATGAGCGGGACATCGATCTCGGAGGGCCGCGCCAGGGTGGTCGGCTACACGATCCCCTACACCTATGTCGGCACCGTGCCGCTTGTGCTCAAGTCGAACGCTGATCGCTTCCGGACCTGGGAGGACGCCAACCAGTCCGGCGTGCGGGTAGCCGTCATCCTCGGGACGGTTTTCGAGCAGCAGGCGCGCGCTGCCTTCCCCGAAGCCACGATCATCACCGTCGAGGCCCCGGCGACTGCCTGGCAGGAGGTGCTTGCGGGCCGCGCCGATGTGACCATCACATCGAATGTCGACGCCGCGTCGATCATGCAGCGCTTCGATGCGCTCACGGTGTTCGAGGATGGCGAGATCCGGGCACGCAGGCCGCTGGCCTACATTACCCGTCAGGGTGATTTCACCTTCATCAACTTCCTCAACTCCTGGCTCGAGCTCAACCTCGCCGCCGGGTTCTTTGCCGATCTGGAGGAAAAGTGGGGGCTCTGAGCACCCACTCCGACGCCGTCGCATCCGGCCCCGTCTGGGGCCGGATGTCATGAGCGCTCAGGACGGCGAAACCGCAAGGCGGACGGCAATCCGCCTGAGCGGAGTGACAAAGCATTTCGGCACCTATTGCGCGCTTCGTGACATCACCTTCGAGGTTGCCGAGGGCGAAAAGGTCGTTGTCTGCGGGCCATCCGGTTCGGGCAAGTCGACGATGATCCGATGCATCAATGGCCTCGAGAGGCATGACGAAGGCAGCATCGAGGTGAATGGCGTCGAGTTGCGCCACGACCAGAAGCGCAGCCTTGCGAAGGTCCGCGCCGATGTCGGCATGGTGTTCCAGCAGTTCAACCTGTTCCCGCACCTGAGCGTACTCGACAATTGCACTTTGGCATTGCGCAAGGTGCGCGGTCTAAAGACAAAGGCGGCCGAGGAGGTCGCGATGCGCCTTCTGGAGCGCGTGCGCATCCCCGAGCAGGCGCGCAAGTATCCCGGCCAGCTTTCGGGCGGACAGCAGCAGCGCGTCGCGATCGCGCGGTCCCTGTGCATGAACCCGCGCATCATGCTGTTCGACGAGCCGACATCGGCACTCGACCCGGAGATGATCTCCGAGGTGCTCGACGTGATCGTGGAGCTTGCGCAGGAAGGCATGACGATGGTCTGCGTCACCCATGAGATGGGCTTCGCGCGACGGGTGGCCGATCGGGTGGTATTCATGGACGCCGGGGAGATCGTCGAGATCGCGCCGCCCGGCCCGTTCTTCGCCAACCCGACATCGGACCGCACGAAGCTCTTTCTCAGTCGCATTCTCGGGCATTGAGCCTGGCGAGCAGCGCGCCCGCCGTGCCGCCGGAAACGGCTGCCTTCTGTGCAGATGACAGCCGCGACGGTCTCAGCGTTCCGGCCACCGGATCGTCATGGAAGATCGGCCAGTCGCTGCCAAGCATGACCCGATCGGCCCCGAAGACCTCGACCGCCAGTTCCAGCGCCCTGGGCCCGAGCGAGGCGCTGTCGTACCACAGCCGGCGCAGCCGCCCGGTGGGAAAGGGTGCGTCGTCCCGGTGCCGGGCGATGCTCTCCATCCGCTCCAGGATGAAGGGGATGGTGCCGCCCAGATTGACCACCTGAAAGCTGATCCGCGGGAAGACGTCGAGAAGATCGGAAAGCAGGAGCGTCAGCACAGTCTGGGCAACCTGCGACTGCAACACGACCGTCGAGGTGCGGAACTGCGGATGATCGGGTGCAGCCGCAGGGCCCGCTTCGCCCACCCGCAGGCCCGGATGGATCATCACGTGGCTGCCGGTTTCGTTCGCGGCCACAAGCACCGGCTCCAGTTCACGAGCCCGTTCGATGCTTTCGAAATAATTGCCCGGCAGGATCACACCGGGAAGGCCGAGTTCGCGCCTTGTCCGGCGCATCTCGTGCGCCGCGACGTCCATCTCGGCGAGCGGGAGGCCCGCAAGCCCGATCAACCGGCCACCTGTGGATGCGCCGAGGGATGCAAGATGCTCGTTGAAGGCGCTGATCGCGGCACCGATCCCGGGGCCGGACAGGATGTCGACGCCAAGAGCCCCGGGGAAGGTCAGCATTCGTTGGGTGAGCCCGCTCGCATCCATCTGCCGGAGGCAGACGTCCGGGTCGAAATGCGCCGGCGTGAACGGAAAGGCACCGTTCATCGCAAGCATTTCCTCGCCGCCATTCAAGGCCGGGCGCAGACACGGCCCTTCCCTGCGTGCACGCAGCAGTTCCGGCAGCGGGCCGCCGTAGAAATGCGCATGCATATCTATGCATCCGCTCATGACCGCAGCCGCTCCGGTCGTGGTCGGGCGAGATGGGGGCAGGGCTCAGAGATCGTATTGCTCCCTAGCGAATTTGCCGATCCGGGCCGCGTCGAGGCGATCAAGGGGCGCGAGGAACGTCACCTGGATGACACCCGGCGCACGTCCGATCTCTATGGCGCCGTTCACCGTGGCGCGGTTCCGGATCTCGGGGACACTCAGTCCCAGAAGTCTGGCGGCGCGCTCGAGGCCGTTCTCGATGGCGGCGTTGAGATCTGGCGCTGTTCCGACCACGGACACCGGGGCAAGTTCCTCCACGCCTGCAAGGCCATGCGCAAGGGCGAGGCGTTCGGCGCGGGCACGCTCGGCGGCCGAGAACGGCCGCGCGAGGGGGGGGAGATCCTCGACAAGCGGAAAGATCACCGGCCCGTCGATCGGGTAGCCCTTCACCACTTCAACCTGAAGCGTGACGCTGCCCGCCACATCCATCGTGTGACCGGCGATCTCGCCATCGCCCTGGGCCGCATGCATGTCCCCAAGATAGACCCCGCCGCCCGGCACCTTCACCGGTGCGATCACGATGGCACCGGGGCGGACGGCATCGATATCCATGTGGCCATCGGTCTTGTGGGCGGCGAGTTGCTCGGCCGTGATCGCGTAATCATGCGGCGCCCCGATAAGCGCCGCGCCGAAATCGCCGGCATTGTGACTGTCGGGCATTGCCATCGAAGGACAGGTGCCCAGCTGGCCGAGAAAGGGCCGCATCCGGACCATGACGCCGGGCATGTCCGAGGGCGCGAAGACGAGGATCGGGTGCTGGACGGAGCCATCTGGCAGGGCTGCATAATGATGCGCGTTGCGCCCCACGTCCTCTGCCGCCTTGGCCGGCAGCGTAACGCCGACACTACGTGTCTCGTCGAACATCACGGTGTAGCCATGGACGATCTCGAAGGGTGTGACCGGGTTTTCGCAGCTGTCGCAGATCACCGCCTTCTGGCCGATACCCTCGAGATGTGTCTCGGGCCAGACCGTATCGCAGGTGGGACAACGCGCGGCGACATACGGGTCGCCAAGGCAATAGCCGGAGGGCGAGCTGTCATGTCCGGAGGCGGTCGCCCCGGATGTCACGGTGATGTCACGGATGCGGATGGCGATGCCGTCCCCGGGTTCGGCACCGGTGACGTGGACAGGACGTGTCACCTCGTGGCCCCCGCGCAGCCGAGGGGTGATCATCGGCCCCCAGCATCCGGGCGCGGTGTTGGCAATGATCGTGCCGCCATCCTCGATTGGCCCGAGCATCGGCTCGAACGGGTCGAGCACGGAATTCGTGTAGCTGTCCACGACCAGGCTGCGCCTTGCCGCGGGGGGCTGTCCATCGGGCATGAGGATCTCCTGTGAACGGTTCAGGTAGCTGCGGGTGTGACCCAGGTTTCCGAAAAGGCGAGAAAGGCCGTGCTCATGGTCCGGCCAAAGAACGACCGGCTGGCGACCTGTCCCGGAAGTGGGAAGCCGTCGATCAGGATGTCGGCCGACGCCGCCTCGAGAAAGACCGAGTACATCTCGTGAGCGCCGGTTGCCGAGTCTGCGACGCCGACTTCAGCCGGAATCGGTGGCCCCATGTCGCGCCAGACCATCTCGACCGTGGTATCCGGCCCGATCAGCTTTTCGCTGTAGCGCGACCGGATGTCGGCAGGTGTCTTCTCGACACGGTCGCAATGGAGCCACGTCATCGCCGGAAGGCCGGCGCGGCCGCGGAAGGTCGGCATGTGGCGTACCCAGCCATCAATGATCCAGCGCATCATCGGCTGGTTGTCGGTCATGATGAGATTCGGCACGTCCGGCCAGCCGGCCCCCGTATCGGGTGCCCCCAGCACGATCGCGGCATGCCCGCGGCCATGGGGCGAGAACACCACGCGGAAGAACAGCGCAAGCGCCGAGTAATCTCCGGCCGGATCGGATTTCAGATAGATGCCGGGATTCTCGCCGGACCAGTCCACCGTGCCGGGGTTGATCGCGATGCGTGCCATGGGGCGCCTCCTGTACCGTCACAGCCCGTCACGAGCCGCCGCTGGCAGGTTACCATAGTTTTTTCCGACGTGAATAACCAAAATTCGCCTAAAATGTGATAGGTCACCGCTCAGACGCCCTCCTCGGTGACCATGGCAAGGAATTCCTGCGCGACGGCGGGAAGGGGCCGTTGATCCGACCAGATGAGCTTTGCCGAAAACGGCAATTCAGGTGCGAAATTCACGAGCGCGCAGCCACGCAGCGAATGAAGCGGGGCCTCGATCGTTCCGATGATCGCGATGCCGAGCCCCCCGGCCACCAGCCTGCAGATCGAGTCCGTGGTCCGTGCCTCGTATTGCAACCGCCGTTCCACTCCGGCCTCCTTGAAGACCTCGTCGACCATGAAGCGAAAACGGCTTCCCGAGCGGTAGGAGACAAAGGACTGCCCCTCCATGTCCTTCGGATGCAGGATATCGCGTCCGGCGAGCGGATGCCCCTCCGGCACGATGCACATCGCCGCGCGGTCGAGAAGTGGCAGGCTGCGCAGCAGCGGTGTTTCGATATTGCCGGGAATGATGCCGAACTCGAAATCCTGCGTCACCATCCACTCCACAGCGTCGTCGAAGGCCTGCACCTCCAGCGTGACGGCAGCCTCGGGGCAGCGCTCTGCAAAGCGGCCGATGAGGCCGGGGGCGATCATGGTGGAGAATGTCGGGCTGGTGATGATTCCGAAACGGGCCTGGCGGAACGTCCGGATCGCCTCGGCGGCTTCCTTTATGCGCTCCAGACCCGCGATCGCGCGGCGTACCTCATCGACCAGCAGCCGGGCCTCGACCGTCGGGACAAGGCTGCGCCCCGCGCGCCGGAAAAGCTTGAAGCCGACCTGGTCTTCAAGATCGAGAATGAGGCGGCTGACGGCAGGTTGTGACACATCAAGCATCCTGGCCGCCTCAGTGACTGTGCCGGCCTGCATGACCGTTCGAAAGGCATCGATCTGTCTGAAGGTGATGGTCATTTCTGTCCCGTAATTTCATACCCAAAGGATGTTGTGCCCTGCTGACCGATTGCCCGCATCGTGAGTTGGGCAAAGGCGCGACCGAGCCTCTCGAGAATCTGATCGATGTCCCCGGCTGACACGACAAGGGGCGGTGCCATGACGACGCAACGACCAAGCGGGCGCAGGATCAGCCCTTCATCGAGCGCCAGCGCCGCCAGTTGGGGCGCTGTTCCGGGAAAGTCCGGTGCCAGTTGCACCGCGGCCATCAGCCCCAGCCCCCGATGCGCGCTGACCTCTGCGCGTGCGCCGAACATCGTGGCCAGCCCGTCATGCAGGCGGGCACCCATCCGCCCCGCATGGGCCGGAAGGTCACGCTCGGCATAGATGCTGAGCGCCTCAAGCGCGACCGCAGCGGCGACCGGGTGGCCGGACATCGTGAAGCCATGCCCGAAGCCGCCACTCCGCCCGGCATCGAACAGCAGCGACTCGTGGATCGCCTCGCTGAGCAGAACCGCCGATATCGGCATGTAGGCCGAGGAAAGGGCCTTGGCGCAGACAAGGATGTCGGGCTCTATCTCCAGCGCCTCGCTGCCCCACCAGCGACCGGTGCGCCCGAAGCCTGTGATCACCTCGTCCACGATCAGCGCAATGCCATGGCGGCGCAGCACGGCCTGTATCGCCGGGAAATAGCCTTCGGGTGGCACGATCACGCCGCCCACCCCCAGGACAGGTTCCGCAATGAAGGCGGCGAAAGTGTCAGGCCCCTCGGACTCGATCAGGGCTTCCAGCTCCCTGGCAAGGCGGGCCGACTGCGCGGGGCCGTCTTCGCCCTCGCGGGCCAGTGCCGGGTCGGGGCAGGACACAAGACGCACCCACGGGGCCGCCGGACAGGCAGATCGGCCGACATCGGGCGCGCCCGACAGGGCGGCTGTGGCGAAGGTGCTGCCATGATATGCGCCGTGGCGCGCGATGACCTTGTGCGCGGCGCTCTTTCCCCTCGCGCGCGCGCAGGCCCATGCAACACGGAGCGCGGTCTCGTTGGCCTCCGAGCCCGAGCCGGCAAAAAAGACACGTGCCATCGGGACCGGCGCCAGCGACAGAAGCCGTTCGGCCAACGCCACCACGACGGGGTGGGTGCGCCCGCGGAAGGTATGGTTGAAGGGCAATGCGCGCATCTGCCGCGCGGCGGCTTCGGCCAGGCGCGGCTCGCTGAAACCCAGTGCGGT
>JAFIEC010000307.1 GCA_020832725.1 Paracoccaceae bacterium
TGCGGTTCGGGTTGCGGCCGGGGGTCCGGCTGGCGGGGCGGCTGCGGCGTCGGGGCGGCAACCTCGCGCGGGGGCTCCGGGCGGGGCTCTGTCCGCTCGGGCCGCGCACGCGGCCGCGGTGCCGCCTCGGGGGCGGCCACCTAGCGCTGGGCCTCGGGTTCGCGCAACACCGTGGCTTCGGGCTGTGGTGCGGGCTCGGGCACAGGTTCGGGCTGCGGTTGCGGGGTTGGTTCGGGCTGTGGCGCGGGTGCCGGCTCCGGCTCGGGGCGGGTGACGGCGGCTTCGGGTTGCGGTGCCGGTGCCGGTGTCGGCTCCGGCGCCGGTGTCGGCTCGGGTTGCGGCTCGGGGCGCGGGACGGGTGCGGGGGCTGCGGCCTCCTGCATCAGGGCCGCGAATTCCTCGGCGGTGAGGATGGTGACATCGGTCGAGGCGCGCAGCGGCGGGTCGGACCGGCCACCCACCAGATCCGACAGGACGATCAGCGCGAGAAACGCGCCGTGCCCGATCAGTGAAAATCTGGTTCCCTTCTGCACGCTGCTCACCCCCGAGGCGACGATTGCCACCCGCGACCGCCCGACACCGAGGCCCCCCGCGAGAGGATCGCGCGGGCCGGCCCTGCGGCATGTCGCCCCTCGGCGAGGCGGGCTTGTCCGGGTGCCGGGTGGAACGGTGCCATGCTCTAGTCCGATCCGTCGAGGGCAGGACCGCCGCTATCGGTTACCAGCGCCAGGTTGCGGAACCCGGCGCTCGACAATGCCCCCATCACCTCCATCACGGTCGCATAGGGGATCGCCCCGTCCGCGCGCAGGAAGATGCGGTCATCCACCCGCTCGGCCGCGATGGCCTGCAGAAGCTGGATCAGCTCGTCGCGCGGAACCTCCCTGTCCTGAACCACAAGCCGCCCATCAGAGGTGACGGTGACCGAGAGCGGCTCTTCCTGTTCGGTGGGCAGGGCACCCGCCGCAGTGCGGGGCAGATCCACCTCCACACCCACGGTCAGCATGGGGGCCGCGACGATGAAGATGATCAGCAGCACCAGCATCACGTCCACGAAGGGTGTGACGTTGATATCGGACATGCGCCGCTTGGCGCCCCGCGACCGGCGCCTCCTGCGCCCGCCGCCTTGTCCGCCCTGTGCGATCTGCGCGCCCATCTCAGCCGTCCAGCTGCCGCGACAGCAGCGTGGAGAACTCGTCGGCAAAGGCTTCGTGGGCCCCGGTCAGCCGCTCTGCCTCGGCACTCAGCGCATTGTAGAAGATCACTGCGGGAATGGCCGCCATCAGCCCCAGTGCGGTCGCCGCCAGCGCCTCGCTGATGCCGGGGGCAACCACGGCCAACGTGGTGTTCTGCTGAACCCCGATCTCTCCGAAGACGGTCATGATGCCCCAGACCGTACCGAACAGGCCCACGAACGGCGTCGTCGCTCCGACAGAGGCCAGCACGCCCAGCCCGGTCGTCATGCGGTCGGCTGCCCGCGAGATGGCGACGTCCATCGCCCGCTCGATGCGCTGCTGCACTCCGGGGATCAGCCCGCCGGCATCGGTCAGCGACCGCTGCCATTCGGCCATGCCTGCGCAGAACACGGCCTCCGGGTCTCCTCGGGGATTGTCCGCGATGCGGACGTAATATTCGTCCAGAGGTTCGCCCGACCAGAAGGCCGCCTCGAACTCCGCGATCCTGCGCCGTGCGGCGCGAAAGGAAAGATGCTTCTGGATGGCGATCGACCAACTCCAGATCGAGGCGGCGATCAGCAGCAGCATGGTGATCTGCACCACCACGCCGGCCTGCCAGAACATCCCCAGAAGCGAAAAGTCCGCCTGTGCGGCGGTGCCGAGTGACTTGGTTAGCATTGTCCCGCTCTTTGCCCTTGCCGACCGTTTCCCCGGCCAGTCATCTAGCCACGACCTTACCCGTTTTGAGGGGCATTGGCCAATGGGGTCGTGCTGTTTGGCAGGATTCTGCGCGGTTTCACGTCACATGCGCGTGTAGTGCGGCGGGCAGGCGTGCCGGGCGGCCGTCCGCGCGCAGGCAGGCAAGCGTCACGAGGGCCCGAAACAACGTCTCATCACCCCGCAGCACGTCCTGCGCCATCTCGAGGCGGGCGCCGCTGGCCCCGAGGATGCGGCTTGTCACGGTCAGCCTGTCACCGAAACGGGCGGGCACGAGGTAATCCGCCTCCAGACGCCTGACCGCGAACACCAGCCCCCCCTCCTGCTTGAGTGCTGCCTGATCCAGACCCAACCCCTCGATCATCTCGCTGCGCGCCCGCTCGATGAAGCGCAGGTAGTTGGCGTAATAGACGATCCCCGCAAGGTCGGTGTCCTCGTAATAGACGCGGCAGGCAAAGCGGTGGGCCATCGTTCCCCCGGGGTCGGTCAACTGAAAAGGGTCAGCCGCGCATGCAGGCGCAGCGCGTGCGCCGGGTCGCGGGCCATGTCGGGAAGGGCCGGATCATGGGCGGCCCGGATCAGTGCTCCGATTTCCGGGCGCAGGATCACCCCGCGCGATGTCTGCGCAAGCGGGCTGCGGCCCGTGAAGGCGCGGTCCGACCACAGCAGCACGGTCTGCACCGCCTGCGAGAGGGCAAGCACCTCGGCGGGAACAGCCGCAAGATGGGTGTCCATCCGCAGAAACATGAAGGCCGCCCGGATCGCGCCCGCAGCGTCGAACCGGAACAGCCGGTACTGGTTCGCCTGTGCCGCGCCAAGCCGTGCCAGCAGCGGGCCCAGACCCGGCACCAGCCGGTCGAGACCCGGGACCGCCTCGAGCTCGCTCCAGTCGCGGCAGAGGAAGACCATGAGGTTGGCCCCCAGTTCCGGGTCGGTCTCGGCGAGGTTGCGACCGGCGAGGGCCGCCACGGCTTCCAGCGCGCCCTTGAACGTGGCGATGGTGGCATCTTCGGCGCCAAAGACGACTGGTGCCTGCAACCGGCCCCAGCGCGCAAACAGGTAATCTCCCTCCGCCCGGGTAAAGAGATCGGCCACGGCTTCGGGGCCGGAAAACCCTTCCGGGGCGGGCGGGGGCGAGATCTGACTCATTCCTCGAACAACTCGCTCTGTCCCGGCATGCGCGGCGGAGGCAGGCCGAGATGGGACCAGGCGCGCGCGCCCAGCATCCGGCCCCGCGGCGTGCGCTGTACAAAGCCCTGCTGGAGCAGGAACGGCTCGACCACCTCTTCCAGCGCGTCCCGGCTTTCGGACAAGGCGGCGGCCAGCGTGTCGATGCCCGCGGGGCCGCCGCCGTAATGCTCGGCCAGCAGACGCAGATAACGCCTGTCGGCGCCATCCAGCCCCGACACATCGACGCCGATGCGGGTCAGGGCGTGGTCGGCAACCGCATGGGTGATCCGGCCCTCGCCCTCGACCAGCGCGAAATCCACCACCCGACGCAACAGGCGCATGGCGATGCGCGGGGTGCCGCGGGCGCGGCGCGCGATCTCGCGCGCGCCCTTGGCCTCGCAGGGGATGTTCATGAGCCGCGCGCCGCGGGTCACGATGACGTCGAGCTCGTCCTCGGAATAGAATTCCAGCCGTACGGGAATGCCGAAGCGGTCGCGCAGGGGCGTGGTCAGCAGGCCCAGACGCGTGGTGGCCCCGATGAGGGTGAAGGGCTGCAGCTCGATCCGAACCGAGCGCGCGGCCGGCCCCTCGCCGATCACCAGATCAAGCTGGTAATCCTCCATCGCGGGATAGAGCACCTCCTCCACCACGGGGTTGAGGCGATGTATCTCGTCGATGAAGAGCACGTCGCGGGCATC
>JAFIEC010000308.1 GCA_020832725.1 Paracoccaceae bacterium
GTTCCCTGTCGGGTTCCTGTCGCGCAGCGCCACCGGCGCATTTCCCGACGATGCTGTTTCCCGCGACCCATTGCGCAGCGCAAGCGTCGTCTGGCGTGCACGGTCCTTTGCCGCGCGTGTTCCCTGTCTGCCCGTTGCCGCATCACCTGGTGCCCTGCACAGCACGGTGATCCGGCAAAGCTGTTCTCGCGCGCCGGGTGACAAGTCGGTCGCCTGCCCGCTATATGCGCCAAACAGGAAAGGAAAGTGCGATGTCGCTTGCAGGAAAACGCGCAGTCATCACCGGGTCCACCTCCGGCATCGGGCTTGGTATCGCCCGGGCACTGGCCGGGGCCGGGGCGGAAGTGGTGGTCAATTCGTTCTCGGACACGCCCGAGGATCATGCCATCGCCGAGAGTATCGCGGCGGAATTCGGTGTGCCCGCGCGCTATGTCGGGGCCGACATGTCCGACCCTGCCGCCGCGCGCCGGCTGATCGAGGAGGCGGGCCGGGTGGATATTCTGGTGAACAACGCCGGCATCCAGCATGTCGCGGCGATCCCGGAATTCCCGGTGGCCAAGTGGGATGCGATCATGGCGATCAACCTGTCCTCGGCGTTTCACACCAGTGCCGCAGCCCTGCCGGGCATGTATGCCGCCGGCTGGGGCCGGGTCGTCAACATCGCCTCGGCCCACGGGCTGACGGCCTCGCCCTACAAGGCGGCCTATGTCGCGGCCAAGCATGGCATTGTCGGGCTGAGCAAGGTCACTGCGCTGGAGGCGGCGGGCAAGGGCGTGACCTGCAACGCCGTCTGCCCGGGCTATGTGCTGACACCGATCGTGGAATCGCAGATCCCCGACCAGATGAAGACCCATGGCATGAGCCGGGAGGAGGTCATCTCCAGGGTGATGCTGTCCCGCCAGCCTTCGGGGGAATTCGCCACCACCGACCAGATCGGCGGGGTCGTGGCCTTCCTGTGCTCGGCGGCGGCCGACCAGATCACCGGCACCACCATCAGCGTGGATGGCGGGTGGACCGCGATGTGATCGCTCAGGCGGCGGGGCGGGCGATCACGGTGCCGTCCGGCTGCCGCTGCGGATAGACGAGGCCCGCCGAGATCACCAGCTTGGCGGCTTCCTCCACGCTCATGTCCAGAAGGATCACCTCGCGCCGGGGCAGGAACAGAAGAAAGCCCGAGGTGGGGTTGGGTGTCGTCGGAAGAAAGATGCTGATCACCTCGTCGTCACGCGGCACCTTTTCCGCGATCTCGCCCCGGGCACGGGTGGAGACAAAGGCGATGACCCAGATCCCGGGGCGGGGATATTCCAGCAGGCAGGCACGCTCGAACTTGGCCTCGGTCTGGCTGAAGACGGTCTCGGCGATCTGCTTGAGCCCGCTGTAGATCGAGCGCACGATGGGCATGCGATCGACGATCCGCTCTCCCCACGACACAAGCGTCCGCCCGATCAGTCCCCGGGTCATCCAGCCCACGAAGATCGTGAAGACCAGAAAGATGATCAGGCCAAAGCCGCGGATATCGACGCCGAGATAGTTCGATGGGTGATAGGCCCGCGGCACCAGCGGCAGCACCCAATTGTCGATGATGCCGACGCCGGCCCAGATGAAATAGGCCGTCAGCGAGACCGGCGCGACGACGATCAGCCCTGTCAGAAAGTACCCGCGCATCCGACCGAACAGGCCGGGCGGGTGCGGTTTGGGCACGGGGCGTTCGTCGGTATCGTTCATTGTCTTGACCGGAAGCGCGGATGTGCCCGCGGATGGCCCAAGATAGGATCAGTGGCACAGCGGTGCAATGGGCGCGCGATCAGGCGGGCCCTGCGGCCAGCGCCGCCGCGATGGCTGCGGCCAGCCGCGCATTGGCGCGCACAAGCGCCACATTGGCCACCTGCGCCCGGCCCTGCGTGGCGGCGCGGATATGCGACAGAAGAAAGGGCGTCACCGCCTTGCCGCGCACGCCCGCAGCCTCGGCCGCGGCCTGCGCCGCGACGACATGGGCCTCCATCTCGGCGCGCGGGATCTCGGCCTCGGAAGGCAGGGGGTTGAGCACAAGCTGCCCCCCCGGCAGGCCCAGCCGCCCCCGCATCCGGTGGGCGGCGGCGATGGTCGCGGGGTCGTCCATCCGCAGGGGCGCGCGCAGGCCCGCGTCGCGCGACCAGAAGGCGGGGATGGCCTCCTGCCCGACGGCGATGACCGGCACGCCGAGGCTTTCCAGCAGTTCGAATGTCTTGGGCAGATCGAGGATCGCCTTGGCTCCGGCCGAAACCACGGTCACCGGGGTTTGAGCAAGTTCCGCCAGATCGGCAGAGATGTCGAAGCTGTCGGCGGCCCCGCGATGCACCCCGCCGATGCCCCCGGTCGCAAAGACCGCGATGCCGGCCAGACGCGCGGCGATCATCGTGGCGGCGACCGTGGTCGCCCCAAGCCCCCCGGTCACCAGACAGGCCGCGAGATCGGCGCGCGACAGCTTGGCCACGCCCTCGGCGCGGGCCAGCCGCTCCAGGTCTTCCGGCGGAAGGCCCACCCGGATGCGCCCACCCTCCACCGCGATGGTGGCAGGCACCGCGCCGCCTGCGCGCACGTCCTCTTCCACGGCTTTGGCGCAGGCAAGGTTGTCGGGCCAGGGCATGCCGTGGGTGAGGATCGTGCTCTCCAGCGCCACGACCGGACGGCCCTCTGCCCGGGCCTCGGAGACTTCGGGGGCGAAGGTCAGGGGCGCATCGCCCGGGGCGGGGAGGGTGGGTGTCCGTGTCATGCGGTCCTGTCCGTGGCGATATGGGCGGCGGCGGCGGCAAGGCCCCGGGTCAGGGCGTTGGCGGGGCAAGCACCGCTCAGGGTGGCGGCAAGGTGGGCGGCGAAAAAGGCATCGCCCGCCCCGGTGAGGCCGGCGATGCAAGCGGCGCGGGTCGGGGTCGGTTGCGCCTCTTGCAGGGCCCCCGGCACCGCATCGGCACAGGCGCGGGGGCCGTCGGTCACCAGCGCCCGCGCGGCCCCGAGCGCAAGCAGCGCCCGCGCCGCATGGGCCGCATCGGCCAGCGCCCGCCCCACCAGCGCCTCCGCCTCGGCACGGTTGAGCGCCAGCGACAGCCGCCCCGTGCCAAGATGGGGGCGCAGGCGCGCCGCCTTGGCCGGGCTGGCCCCGACCGCCCAGACGGGCAGGGTGCCCGCACCGCCCCCGGCCCGCAGCGCCGCTGCAAGCGTCGGGCCGGGCAGGTTGCCATCCAGCACCAGCGCCCCGGCCCCGTGCCCCGCCGCGCCCGACAGCAGGGGCGCAAGCAGCCCGTCCCCGGCCTCCTCCAGGGCTGCGCAATCGGCCACCGCCGCATGCAGCGCGCCCGGCCCCTCGATGGCAACATAGGCCCCCGTCGCATGCCCCGAGCGGTAGAGATGCGCGGTCTCCACCCCGGCCCGTGTGAGGTGCCGCGCCAGAGCGCGGCCCGGGCCATCGCGGCCCAATGCCGCCAGCAGGACAGGCCGCACCCCCAGACCCGCCAGCCCCAGCGCCAGCCGCGCGGCCACG
>JAFIEC010000312.1 GCA_020832725.1 Paracoccaceae bacterium
CTGCGTCGCTTCGGGCGTCGGTCCACTGTCGCCTGCTGCCGCGGCGGCCTCCGTGCCTGGCTGTGTCGCCTCGGGCACGGGCGCGGGCACGGGTGCCGGACCGGTGGCCGTGTCCGGAGCCGCACCGGGTTGCGCCCTCTGCGGCGTGCCTGGCTGTCCGGGCGGCGGCGGGGGGGCGCTGTCGTCGCTTGTGCCGAGGGGGCGCGGCCCGTCCACCGGAGCGGCGGGTTGCCCTGCCTCGGGTGTCAGGAGCGCGATCTCGGGCGCGGGCACCGGCGCTTCGGTCGCGGTGTCAGCCTGTGCCGCCTCGTCCTGTGCTGCGGTCAGAGCGGGCAGGACCGAGCGGGGTAGCACCAGAACCGTCTGTTCCGACGCGATGCTCGTGCCATCCGGGCCGTCCATTTCCAGCGACATGACGCGCGGCGCGTCTGCGGGCGGCAGGTCCAGCATGGCCACGAATTCGCCGCGCGCCGAGATGGGCACCTCTGTCAGCCGCTCGCCATCGAGAAAGATGCGAACCATGCGATCCGGCTCGCCCCGCCCGGCGATGGTCGCCCCGAGATCGGTCACGCGCACGGTGTCGAAGCTGGGCGCGCGCGGGCTGGGAATGGCAGCGACCGGGGCGGTCGTGGCGTCCGCTGCTGTCGCCTCCTCGGGGGCCTGCAGCGGTGCGGGGGCCTCGGCGCGTGGGGCAGTGGCCTCGTCCTCGCGGGTGAAATAGAGATAGCCCCCGACGGCAAGCGCCCCGGCCACAACCACGGCACCGACGATACCGGCCGCTCCCACCGCGCCCCCGGCCCCGAGACCCGCAAAACCTGCCATGCCACCTGCCTCCGCGGCTACTGCCCCCAAGGGCAGGCCTGTTGCGACCCGCGCCGGGGCCGCCTCTGGACCCTCCTCCGGGGAAGGCACATTGCGCCGATCATATCAAGGGGCTAGACCTGCGCAAAGCGCACAGCAGGAGCCCGTTGTCGCATGCATGTTACTTCTCGTGCCGTCTGTGTCTTTTGCGGCTCACGCAACGGGCACGATCCGTCCTGGACCGGGGCGGCGGAGGCACTGGGCGCGGGCATCGCGGATGCAGGCTGGGAACTGGTCTACGGGGCGGGCGACGTGGGCCTGATGGGGGCTGTGGCGCGGGCCGCACTGGGCCGGGGGGGCAGGGCGCTGGGCGTGATCCCCGAGCATCTTCTGGCACGCGAGGCCGGGCGGCGCGACCTGACGCGATTTGTCGTCACCCAGACCATGCACGAGCGCAAGAAGGTCATGTTCATGAATGCCGACGCCATCGTCGCGCTTCCCGGTGGTCCGGGCACGCTGGACGAATTGTTCGAGGTGATGACATGGCGCCAGCTCGGCCTGCATGACAAGCCGATCCTGCTGCTGAACGCGGGTGGCTATTGGGACGGCCTTGTGGCGCTGATCGATCACATGATCGCGCAGGGCTTTGCCGAACAGAGCTTTCGCGCCTTCATGGAGCCGGTGCCCACCCCGGCCGCGGCCCTCGAGCGGCTGCAGGCCCATTTCGCCGCCTGACAGCGGCGCGTCTAGGGTGGGAGCGGGCTTGCCGGCTATCGTTTCTCCTGCCGTGCAATCTGTCCGCTCCTCACTGCGCTCCGGTCGGATTGCACTCTGCTTGTCGTGCAATTCGCCCGATCCTCACTCTGCTCCGGTCGGATTGCACTCTACAGGAACTGCTCGGAGATCAGCCGTTCCTCCAGCCCGTGGCCAGGGTCGAACAGCAGGCGGTGGGCGATATCGGTGGCGCTTTCGACCTCGACCGAGAGCACATGCCGCGTCTCGCGGCTGTCGGCATCGGCCATCACCGGGCGCTTTTCGGCCTCCAGCACCTCGAAGCGCACCTTGGCACGGGCAGGCAGGATGGCGCCACGCCAGCGGCGGGGCCGGAATGAGGCCATGGCGGTCAGGGCAAGCACATCGGCCCCGATGGGCAGGATCGGGCCGTGGGCGGAATAATTGTAGGCGGTAGAACCCGCAGGCGTGGACACCAGCGCCCCGTCGCAGACCAGCTCCTCCATGCGCAGCCGCCCGTCGATCCAGATGCGCAGCTTGGCTGCCTGCGGACCCGCCCGCAAAAGCGAGACCTCGTTGATCGCCAGCGCCTCGTGCACCGCGCCTTCGGTCGTGGCCGCGCGCATCCGCAAGGGGTGAATTACCGTCTCTTCGGCGGCATCGATCCGCGCGGGGAGGTCGTCCTGGCCATATTCGTTCATCAGAAAGCCGATGGTGCCGCAGTTCATGCCATAGACCGGCAGGCCGAGCGTGCGCGTGGCGTGCAGGGTGCCCAGCATCAGCCCGTCGCCTCCCAGGGCCACGATGACCCCCGCCTGCGCCACGGGCACATTCCCGTAACGTGCCGACAACTGTGCCAGCGCGTGCTGGGCCAGTTCGGTGCTGCTGGCGACAAAGGCCAGCGATCGCGTCCCTGCCATGGATGCCCCGCCCATTCTGCGCGCTTCCCTTCTGTCCTGCCCCCGCCGTGATGGCAAGACGTCACAGGTGAAGGCGGGATAACCGGTTTTCTCGCCCCGCATCGCGCGCTATACGGGCGACACTGCCGCAGGCCCGACCAGACAGGAGAGCGTCATGACAGCACCGCATCGCGACCCCGGTTTCTTCAGCGAACCGCTTGCCCAGCGTGACGCGGCGCTTTTCGGCGCCATCTCGTCCGAACTTGGTCGCCAGCGCGACGAGATCGAGCTGATCGCCTCCGAGAATATCGTGAGCCGCGCCGTGATGGAGGCGCAGGGCTCGGTCATGACCAACAAATATGCCGAGGGTTATCCGGGGCGGCGCTATTATGGCGGCTGCCAGTATGTCGATATTGCCGAGACACTTGCGATCGAGCGGGCTTGCCAGCTGTTCGGTGTCGGATTCGCCAACGTCCAGCCCAATTCCGGCAGCCAGGCCAACCAGGCGGTGTTTCTGGCCCTGATCAAGCCCGGTGACACCATCCTCGGCATGGATCTCGCCTCTGGGGGGCATC